>JAIRSR010000008.1 GCA_031255355.1 Clostridiales bacterium | reverse complement strand
GTCACGATGAACAGTTCGGAGCGGCGCATCCCCGTCCAATACTCCAAAAGGGTGGTTGGGCGCAAGGTGTACGGCGGGCAAAGTACGCATATTCCGTTGAAGTTACTTTCGGCGGGCGTGATTCCGATTATTTTCGCTATGAGCATTATCGCGTTCCCCGGAACGCTGGCGGGATTTTTCGGTAAAAACGCGCAGAGCGGCGGGCCGTTAGGCTGGTTTCTCAGCGTTCTTTCGCCGCAAAGTTGGTTTTATTCCGTGCTGTACTTTTTGTTGATTCTGTTCTTTACGTATTTTTATACCGCGATTCAGTTCAATCCGATTGAAATCGCGAACAACATGAAAAAGAACGGCGGGTTCATTCCCGGTATGCGTCCGGGCAAGCCGACCAGCGATTTTATTCAGAGAGTGCTGTCGCGGGTGACGTTGGCGGGTGCGATTTTCTTGGGATTGATTGCTGTATTTCCGATTTTCATGGCAAGCCGTACAGGAATGGATTTGAGTATCGGCGGTACGTCCGTGCTGATCGCGGTCGGCGTTGCGCTCGATACGGTGAAGCAAATGGAATCGCAAATGCTCATGCGTCACTACAAGGGCTTTTTGGAATAGCGGCGGCGGAAGTTTGCAGGCAAAATCAAAGCGCATATATCGCATATATATAGAAGGTGAACACATGAGGCTGTTAATTATGGGGGCGCCGGGCAGCGGCAAGGGGACGCAGTCGCGGGCTCTTACGGAAACGCTGAAAATCCCCGCAGTATCCACAGGGGAAATGCTCCGCGCCGCCATTGCCGGGGGTTCCGAAACAGGCAAACAGGCGCAATTGTATATCAACGACGGCAAACTCGTCCCGGACGGCGTGATTATTGACATTGTTTTGCACCGATTGGGGCGGAAAGATTGTGAAAACGGATATATCTTGGACGGCTTTCCGCGCACCGCCGCGCAAGCGGAGGCAATGGCGGCAAGCGGTATGGAGATAGACGCGGCGTTGTTTATCGACGCTTCGGACGAAGTGGTGACGCGGCGGATTTGCGGCAGACGCGTTTGCGGTTGCGGCGCGATTTACCACACGGAGTTCAAGCCGCCGCGAAAAGACGGCGTTTGCGACGTATGCGGGAGTACCCTTACGGTGCGCGACGACGACAAGCCGGAAACGATTGCCGAGCGGCTGCGGGTCTACCATGAACAGACGGCCCCGGTAATCGCGTATTACAGGGAGAAGGGCAAGTTGATTTCCGTAACGTCGCGGGACGACGTGGAGGAAACAACCAAAGCGGTGTTGGACGCGTTGAATCGGGGTTGAAAAAATGGTTATTATCAAATCGTCCGCTGAAATTGTGAAAATGCGGAAAGCGGGAGAGATTGTCGCGCTTGCGTTCGCCGCCGTAAAAGACGCGGTGCGCGACGGCGTTACCACGGGGGAGTTGAACAGAATCGCGCATGAGGTGATTACGTCACGCGGTGCGGTACCGTCGTTTTTGCGGTATAACGGCTTCCCGAAAAGTATTTGCGCCTCCGTCAACGAGGTAGTGATTCACGGGATTCCGTCGGAAAAGACGGTGTTGAAAAACGGCGACGTCATTAGTGTGGACATCGGCGCGTACTATGACGGCTACCACGGCGACCGGGCGGTGACGTTCGGCGTTGGTGATATTTCGGACGGCGCGAAACGCCTCATTCAAACGGCGGAGGACGCTTTTTGGGCGGGAATCAGTCACGCGCGTGAGGGGGAAAGGGTCAGCGATATTTCCGCCGCAGTACAGCAAACGGTGGAATCGCGCGGGTTTTCCGTCGTGCGGGATTTTGTCGGACACGGTGTAGGCAGCAGTTTGCACGAATCCCCCGAGGTGCCGAACTACGGGCAACCGGGCAGGGGCGTTCGGCTGTACCAAGGCATGACAATCGCGGTGGAACCGATGATTAGCGCGGGGCGAAGTGAGGTGCGCATCGGGTCGGACGGTTGGACGGTAACAACCGTTGACGGCTCGCTATCGGCACATTTTGAACATTCGGTAGCGGTAACGGCGAACGAGCCGTTGTTGCTGACGGCGGAGGTATGACCGCATTGCGGGTGCTTTGCCGCAAAACCTCACGGACGCGGAATTTTACCGTTGCTACAGGAAACGGAGTGACTTTATTTGGAAGTATTTCCGGGTGATATTGTTTGTTCCAAGGCGGGGCGTGATAAATCGGGATATTTTGTCGTCATGGCGGCAGAGGGTGAGTACGCGCGGATTTGTGACGGCCGCAGGAGAAAAACGGATAAGCCGAAGCGCAAAAAACTGAAACATTTGCGGCTGGGCGCGGGGCATTCCGACTATATAGAAAACAAGTTGCGAAACGGAGAAAAAGTAACAAACTCCGAACTTCGCCGTGAACTTGGCGAATACTCTGAAAGGGAGTGTTAATTGTTGGCGAAGGATGATGTGTTAGAACTTGAGGGGACAGTAGTTGACGCGCTGCCGAACGCGATGTTTCAGGTAGAGTTGGAAAACGGGCACAAAATACTTGCCCACATTTCCGGGAAACTGAGGATGAATTTTATCAGAATTTTGCCCGGCGATAAAGTGACCGTTGAGATGTCGCCGTACGATTTGACAAAGGGCAGAATCACCTGGAGGGCCAAGTAGCGCGGCAAACAGCGTCAAGAAAGGAAGGATTTTGATGAAAGTAAGGCCATCGGTAAAAAAGATATGCGAAAAATGTAAAATCATAAAAAGAAAAGGTCGGATTATGGTCATATGCGAAAATCCGAAGCATAAGCAAAGACAAGGCTGATTTGATTAGCGGCAGAAGCGGCGCACCTTGCGCTGCCGCTTGTGCCGGCTAACAGTCGCCGGAATCGGGGGGATTATGAAAACCCCGGGCGTATGCGAAAACCCCGGTCGGTATGCGAAAAACCGGGGGATACAGGGCAAACCAAACCATTGTGATAAACCATGAAAGAATTTCTCGGAGGTGAACAGTTAAAATGGCAAGAATATCCGGTGTTGATTTACCAAAAGAAAAGAGAGTTGAGATTGGACTGACATATATATTCGGAATCGGCGTTAGCAGTTCAAGAAAAATTTTAGCGGCGACGGGAATCAGTCCCGATACGCGTGTGCGGGACTTGAACGAGGACGAAGTCGGCAAACTGCGTGAAGTGATCGACCAACAGTACAAGGTGGAGGGCGATTTGCGCCGTGAGGTTGCGCTCGACATCAAGCGGTTGCAGGAAATCGGCTGTTATCGGGGCGTACGCCACAGAAAAGGTCTGCCCGTTCGCGGACAGCGCACAAAGACCAACGCCCGCACCCGCAAGGGGCCGAAGCGTACGATAGCGAACAAAAAGAAATAATACCGTGACCCCCGGGGAACAGAGCCGGGCGGAGCGGGAAGCGGGGCGGGGACCTTTTTTCGCGCCGGGGACTTCTCGCGTTACATTATAAAGGAGTGATTATATGGCTAAAGCAGATACAAGACGACGAACCGGAAAAAAGCGGGAGCGCAAGCATATAGAAAAAGGCGCGGCGCACATTCGCAGCACCTTTAACAATACACTTGTCACCATTACTGACGTGGCGGGCAACGCGATTTCATGGGCAAGCGCGGGCGGCTTAGGCTTTAGAGGTTCGCGGAAGAGCACGCCTTTCGCGGCGCAGACGGCTGCGGAAACTGCGGCGAAAGCGGCGATGGAACACGGTATGAAGTCCATCGAGGTATTCGTTAAGGGACCGGGCGCGGGTAGGGAAGCGGCGATCCGCGCGTTGCAAGCGGCAGGGCTTGAGGTTAGCATGATTAAAGACGTTACGCCGATTCCGCATAACGGCTGCCGTCCTCCCAAGCGGAGAAGAGTGTGAGTTTACAGCGATCATAGGAGGTGTTTTGTTAAATGGCAAGATATACAGGCGCGGTTTGCAGACAATGCAGACGCGAGGGACAAAAATTGTTCTTAAAGGGCGAAAGATGCTATACGGAAAAATGCGGAATCAGCCGCAGACAGTACGCGCCGGGGCAGCACGGACAGGGCAGAAAGAAACTTTCGGAATATGGGATTCAGTTGCGGGAAAAACAAAAGGCGCGTCGTTATTACGGCGTGTTAGAGAGCCAATTCAGAAAGTATTTTAATATGGCGAATAAAAAAACAGGCGTAACAGGTGAAAACTTGCTCGCGATTTTAGAGAGCAGGCTGGATAACGTCGCTTACCGTCTGGGCTTCGGCGCGTCGCGCCCCGAGGCGCGTCAGTTGGTCGCGCACGGACATTTCACCGTCAACGGCAGAAAAGTTGATATTCCGTCGTTTTTGGTCAAGGCGAACGACGTGATTTCCATAAAGGAAAAGAGCCGTGGTTCGGAAAAAATCAAGGCGGTGCTGGAAATCACCGCGTCAAGAACCGTCCCGAAATGGCTGGATTTAGACCGAAACACGCTTACGGCAAAGGTGCTTGCCGCAGCGGGCAGAGAAGATATTGACCTTCCTCTTGAGGAACATCTTATCGTCGAGTTGTATTCCAGGTAAGACGTGCCCTCATCATGGTCACCCGTGGTGCGCCGGACGGCAAAAACAGAGGTTTTTCCGTCGGGAGGCGTGTTTTGACGGAGCGGATTTTCGGCTCCTCCGCGCGGTGACGACAGACTTAAAAATGAGAATAAGGAGGGTTATGAAAAATGATTGAAATAGAAAAGCCGTCAATCGAGTGTGTAGAACTAAGTCCCGACGGAAGTTACGGCAAGTTTGAAGTGGAGCCGTTAGAGCGGGGCTACGGCATGACGCTCGGCAATTCTCTCAGACGAATCCTGCTTTCTTCCTTGCCGGGGGTAGCGGTTTCCTCTATCAAAATCGAGGGCGTACTTCATGAGTTTTCAACGATCCCCGGCGTGAAAGAGGATGTTACCGAGATTGTTCTGAACATCAAGGAATTGTGCGCAAAGATTTACGGCGAAGGCTCAAAGGTCGTGTACATTGAAGCGGAGGGCGAGGGG
>JAIRSR010000126.1 GCA_031255355.1 Clostridiales bacterium | reverse complement strand
CGTCTTTTGCCCGAAGCCGTCCAAAACAATCTCGCGCTTCGGCGGCGTTTCCCGCGCAACGGAGTGGGAGGAGGTCTCCGGCTCCAACTTCAACAGCAGGCTGTCATGGCAGTGCAACTCCGCGCGGACGATGGTACAGCCGTCCTCTATGGTGTAAGCGGCGGGGGAGATCGCGCCGCTTATCGTATCGTACAGCACGGGCGCGTGTTTACCCTTGATTTTGATGATAATGCTTTGGGGCGAAACCACGTCAACGTGCATCGTCTTTACGCCGTGGGCAAGGAACAGCCATTCGCAATCACCGTCGCGGCGCATGTTGTAGATTAAGTTGTCCGTCAGCGTACCGTCCGCGTTGCGTATTTCAAGCAGTTTTTGGCTTTGCAGAGCCGCCAGTACACCCGCTTTATCAAAGGAAGTCTGCTCTGAACTATTGTACAGCACCGCCGGTTCGTCGGACAAAACAGCGTCAAGGTATTTCGGGCAATTCCCGACAAACACAAGTTTCCCGCCGTTTTTACGGAACGCCGCCAGACGGTCTAACGTCGTTTTCCGCAGCGTTTCACAGCCCGGCACAAGGATTACGTCATACGCCATTTCACCCACTTGAAGCGGGTTTGCCCCGGCGGGGCACAAATCGGGGAATAACGCCTCGCAAATAAAGTCAAAGTCTATCTGACCGAACAACAGCCATTGTGTAAGGTTTTGGAAATTATGATCCAACTGTTCGCGAATGATGTTGGTATTTTCCTTAGGTCCCCAATGCAGCCAATAACTTTCCACAGGGTGAATCACGCCGACGCGCACCACCGGCGTACCCCTTGTCAGCGCGGTATTGACGCGGGCAAAGTGATTCTCCACATAGGAATACTCCTTGTACCACGGCGACTGATAACTTATGGACGCGGGATAATCGCGCTTTGCCTCACCCGCCATTGACACCCACGAAAGATGCTGTACCCGCACCGTTACGCCCAATGCCGCTTGCCAATCCCCTTGGAATTTATGTCCTCTGAAATCAAAATCCCAATTAGTAACGCCGTACAGTTCCGAAAGCACACCCTCTCTGCCGTATTGGTGCGCCGCGGATTGCGCTTGCTTTGCCGTTGTAAACTCTTTCCAATCGCAAAGCATATCAATGCCCGGCAGTTGGAACGCGCGATAGGAGCGCATAGCGTCCCCAAGCGCCGCCGTTTGGCTTTTCAGCGTGGGTTCCTCCATCATATGCCCCGTAAGCATGAGGTTGTTTTCGCCGCACCACTTGCCGCAGTTGTCGGCAAACGCCCGCGCGAACCGTTCCGCGATATGGTCATGATACAAATATCTTACGCGCGACACGCGTCCGTCGGGCAGTTCCCAGAACAACTCGGGCAAACTCGCGATTAGGTCACAGCCGTACGCGTCCGCGAACGTTACGTCAACATCGCCCGTCCACGGCAGAGTAACGGTTTTTTTATCGGCGGCGAAGTTCAGCGTTGTTTTTCTGTCAAACTGCGGCTCGTCGGTAAATATGGCGGGGACGGACTTGCCGAATTTATCCCCTACCGCTTTTTTGTAACTTTCATAGGTGATTTCAATGAATTTGTCAATCGCTTCCTTGTTCAGCGTATCGGCGTAGGTTTGGTTGTTGTACCACGGGTTAGTCGCGTTGGTCGCGGAATAGGCGTACCATTTGTCCCCCGCCGCGCTGTCGTCCACGCCGATTTGACGGTATTTCGCGAGTTCGCCGTTTTCGTTCAGCGTAATATCGTAACACGCGACGAGGTACGCCTCCCCGGTTTCCAAAGCGGTCGCCTTATCGCTTTGCGCCGCCGTTTTTTCAGGAGTAAAGACGAGTTTCCGCGCACGGTACTTCGGATTTTTCGTCACCAAGCCGCCCGCCGCGCCGGAGGGCCAGCGATCCTCGTCGTACAGCCACGCGAGCATATTTTCACGCTCCGCTTTTTCAACGCACATTTTGACCATATCCATAAACTCGTCGCTTAAATAGTCCGTCGCCATTCCCGTCCGCGAGTGCATATGAAATCCGCCAAGCCCCATTTCTTTCAAATATTCGATCTGGGTCGTCAAAAGCCTTTTGTCGAGTTTGCAGTTCCATGACCAAAAGGGCGTTCCCCTGTATTCACAGGTCGGGTTTTCAAACAAGCCTTTGTCCAGCGTTTTCGCGCTGTTTTTTGGATACAACATCTAAAATCACCTCTTATTATAAATTTCCTCTTGACAAGAGTATAAATGACGCGATACAATAAAACAACAGACATATTTTATAATATAGGGGGTGATTTTAACATGCGGCAGGAAAAAATGCGGGACAATCTTTTGGGCGACGACAAAATAAAACTCATCACCTGTGCGCATAAGGATACGGATACGCACAACCACGAGTTTTTGGAAATGGTGTACGTCACCGACGGCAAGGCGATGCACACCCTCAACGGCAAAAAAACCGTGGTGAAAAAAGGGGATTATTTTATTATCGACTACAAGGCGTGTCACAAGTACAACGCCATAGACGATAAGCCGTATACCATCATCAATTGCCTGTTTCGGCCGGAATTTATTGATAAAACGCTTGTCGATTGCCGCGGGTTTCAAGACTTGATTAACAACTACCTTATCAAATTCAGTTATCAGACGTTGGCGGACAGCCCTACCAGCGTGATTTTCCGCGACGACGACGGCGCCGTCCTGCCGTTGATTGCGCGGCTGCAAAGTGAGTATGCGGGGAAAAACCAAGGGTATTTGGAAATCATGCGCTGTTACTTGATTGAAATCATTATCAAGACCATGAGGAAAATCAGCAGGAACGACGCGGACGAACTGAATCACACGCAGTGCCGGCATATCACAAAGTATGTGGACGAAAATTATATGAAGCCAATCACCCTGTCCGGCTTGAGCGCCGAACTGAATTTCAGCCTACCCTACCTTAGTAAGCGGTTCAAAAACGATGCAGGCGTTTCCTTTAGCGCGTACCTGCAAAAACGCAGAATCGAGCAAAGTTGCCGCCTGATCGCGAATACCGACAAAAAAATCTCTGAAATCGCGGAACTCGTGGGTTATAACGACGTGAAGTTTTTTAACGCGGTGTTTAAGAAGCATATGAAACTCACCCCACGAGAATTTAAGAAATTCCACAGATGACGGCAATGTCCGACGGAACAATCCCGCCCGGCGAAAAATAAAAACCCTTTAACCCATGCGGTTAAAGGATTTTTTGCGTGGTTGCCGGAGAAGGATTTGAACCCTCACAAACAGAGTCAGAGTCTGTCGTGCTACCCTTACACAATCCGGCAGTAAGTATGATTTGAGTTGAAATGGTGTGTTGAAACCGCAAAGCGGTTTCTGTCGTTATTATAACCTAATTTTTTATAATTGTCAACAAAATTATCACGTGATTTTGCGATTTTGCAAATTTCCGCGTAACATGATTGTAATGTAAAAAATGGCAGACGGCTTGCAATGCGCTGCGGGATATGCTATACTTATTGCTGTAAACGATTACATCTGTGTGCGGTCGGAAAGGGGCGCGGGGTGCGGAAAAAAGTTGTTTGGGAGTGATATACCGATGAAAAAAATGATTGCTATGTTGTTGTGTGTTTGCGTCGCGGCGGGAATTGGGTTTGGCGCGGGAGG
>JAIRSR010000081.1 GCA_031255355.1 Clostridiales bacterium | reverse complement strand
CGCTGGGGCCCGCGCCGGAGCCGAACCTCACCGTTTTATGGTCGGACAGGCTTCCCGCGCCGTTTAAGGAGTACTGCGCCCGCGTGTCGGTGGAAACAGATTCCATTCAATACGAAAACGATGAACTCATGCGCCCGGTTTACGGCGACGACTACGCCATTGCCTGCTGTGTTTCGGCGGCGGCGATAGGCAAGCAGATGCAGTATTTCGGCGCGCGCTGCAACCTCGCGAAAACGCTGTTGATTTCGCTCAACGGCGGGCGCGATGAAACCACAGGGGAGCGCGTATCGCCCGAGTTCGGCGCGGCGGGGGACGGCGTTTTGGATTATGAGGACGTAGTCGCGCGGTTCAAGAAATACTGCGCTTGGGTTTGCCGTCTGTATGTCAACACCATGAATGTGATTCATTTTATGCACGATAAATACGCGTATGAAAAACTCCAAATGGCGTTGCATGATACTGATGTGGAGCGGTTTATGTCGTTCGGCATGGCGGGGCTTTCCGTCGCCGCCGATTCCCTCAGCGCGATCAAGTACGCGAAAGTCACGCCGATTCGCGACGCGCGTGGGTTGATTACGGATTTCACGGTGGAGGGCGACTTTCCAAAATACGGCAACGACGACGACCGCGCGGACGAAATCGCGGTGTGGTTGAGTGAGTATTTCATCAGCGAATTGCGCAAGACCCAAACGTATCGCGGCGCGGTGCATACCCTTTCCGTACTGACCATTACGTCAAACGTGGTGTACGGCAAAAAGACGGGCGCAACGCCGGACGGACGCAAAAAAGGGGAACCGTTCGCGCCCGGGGCGAACCCCATGCACGGCAGGGATTGCGAGGGCGCGTTGGCGTCCCTTAACTCCGTAGCGAAAATCCCTTACGATTGTTGCCGCGACGGTGTATCCTGCACCTTTACCGTAACGCCGCCGACGCTGGGCACAACCGCGCGGGAGCGTATTTGCAACGTGGTGAGCATGATCGACGGCTATTTTGCCCAAAACGCGCACCACTTAAACGTCAACGTACTCAACCGCGACACACTGCTTGACGCTATGGAACACCCGGAACGCTATCCAAATCTTACCATACGCGTTTCGGGCTACGCGGTGAACTTTACCGCACTCGGCAAGGAACAACAGCGGGAGGTTCTTAGCAGAACGTTCCACAGCAGGATATAACCCGCGTATGGGACGGATCCATTCGATAGAAACCCTCGGCGCGTTGGACGGCCCCGGCTTGCGGACAGTCGTGTTTTTACAGGGCTGTCCTTTGCGTTGCGCCTATTGCCACAACCCCGATACCTGGGACGCGGCGGCGGGCACGGAATATTCCGCGCGGCAGGTTGCCGAAAAGGTGAAGCGGTTCAAGCCGTATTTCAAAAACGGCGGCGGGCTTACGCTGTCGGGCGGGGAGCCGTTGGCACAGGGTGATTTTTGCTGTGAAATCATCAAACTTTGCGCCGCCGACGGAATCCATACCGCCATAGACACAGGAGGTTCTGTTTTGCGCAAGGACGCGGTAACGCTTGCGAATCTTATCATTCTTGACGTGAAGCATACCGACCCCGCAAAATACCGACGGCTTACAGGAGCCGCTATGGAGCCGTTTTTGGAATTTTTGGATTTCTGCAAGGCGATAAGCAAGCCGCTTTGGATTCGGCAGGTGATTGTACCGGGTCTGAACGATACAGAGGAGGATATGGCGGCGTTGGCGCGGTTGGTACAAGGGGCGAACACGCAAAAAATCGAACTGCTTCCCTACCATACGGCGGGGGCGGAAAAGTGGAAGCGCATGGGCTTGCGTTACACGTTGGACGGTGTAGATGAGCCGTCGGAAGCGCGTTTGAAAACGCTGTACAACGCAATTGAAGTTTGAATCAGAGGTTATTTCTTTCGTAACTTGCATATGTAAAATCCGTCACAGCCGTCGGTGTGGGGAAGCAATTGCGTTTCCTTTAACTTCTCAAACCGCGCCGTTTGCAGGAACCGTTCCACAACACCGCCGTTTTCGTCCTTGTTGATCGTGCAGGTGGCATAAACCAAAATCCCGCCCGGCTTTAGGTACCGCGCGGAGGAATCGAGCACCGCGCTTTGCAGGGCGATGATTTCCTTGAGGTCGCCGGGGGTTTTTCGCCATTTAATATCGGGCTTTTTGCGGATTACGCCAAGGCCGCTGCACGGCACGTCGGCAAGCACCTTGTCGGCGGCGGCGATATACTGCGGGTCGGGTTGCGCCGCGTCGCGGCAGATTGCCGTAATGCCGTTTATGCCCAGTCGCCGTGCGTTTTTGTTGATTAAGTCGATTTTATGCGCGTGCAGGTCAAACGCGAGGATTTTCGCCTTGTCCCCGCTCATTTCCGCGATTTGCGTCGCCTTACCGCCCGGCGCGGCGCATACGTCCAGAATCAACTCGCCCGGGCGGGGGTCAACCGCCGCCGCCGCCAGATACGCCCCTTTGTCCTGCGGCGTGAACAGTCCGTTTTTGTACTCCTCTAACGCGGCAATGTCCCCGAACTTTGCGATTTCCAGCAGTTCGCCGCGCGGTGTTACCTCGATCCCCTTTTTGGTGAGCGCGTCACATAACGCGCCGCTTGTGGTTTTCAGCGTGTTGACGCGCACCGTTACGGCGGGGATTTCGTTGTTCGCCGCCAGGATTTTTTTGCACTCCAACGGGTATTGCGCGTCAATCAAATCCACAAGCCAATCGGGGTGAGAATAGTAGATGTTCAGCGAGGGACATTTCACATCGCCGCCCCGCGATACCGCCCGCAATACCGCGTTGACAAACCGCGCGGACGCTTCATGCCCGTACCGCTTCGCCAGATTCACGCCCTCATTCACCGCCGCGCTATGCGGGATTTTATCAAGGAAAATCATCTGATAAACGCCCATGCGCAGGATGTTGAGAATCCATACCGAAAGTTTTTTCAGCCGTTGGTCGGAATAATTCCGTATGATAAAATCAAGGCGCGATTTATGACGGACTACGCCGTAAGTCAACTCTGCGGCGAATGCCCGGTCGGTGGGAGCCAACGCGCCCCCGCGAAGCGCGTTTTTCAACGCCTTGTCACTGTACGCGCCGTTTTTTTCCACTTCATAAAGCGCCTTTAACGCCGTTTCTCTCGCGCCGCTCACAACCCCGCACTTCCTCTACTCTAATATAGTACCGTCCGTTATGGGAAAGCCCCGCAAAAACGCCGCCGCGTCCATGCGCTTTTTCCCTTCGATTTGCAACTCCGTAACCGTGACCGCGCCGCCGCCGCAAGCGACGGTAAGGCCGTCTTTTCCTCCGATTACCGTCCCGGGCGTATCAATTGTTTGCGCATCCGCTGCGCGGCAGGTGAAAATTTTAAGTTTCTTGCCGTTCAGCGCGGTATGCGCCCCGGGAACAGGGTTCATCGCGCGGACAAAGTTGACGATCCCGCGCGGCGTATCGTTCCAATTGATTTTCGTGTTCTCTTTCGTCAGCATGGGCGCGTAGGTGTGCAGCGCGTGATTTTGCGGTTGCGGGACAATCGTATTGTGTTCCACGCCGTCCAAAGTTTCCGGGAGCAGCCTCCGACTGATTTCGCAATACCTATCGTGCAGTTCCCCCGCCGTCATATCGGGCGGGATTTCCACTTGCTCCTTTAACAGCATATCGCCTGTGTCCAGCCCCTCGTCCATCAGCATAGTAGTCACGCCGCCGACGCGCTCCCCTGCGGCGACGCACCACTGAATCGGCGCCGCGCCCCGGTATTTTGGCAACAGGGACGCGTGAACGTTGATACAGCCGTATTTCGGGTACCGCAGCACATAGCGCGGCAAAATCAATCCGTAAGCGACGACGGCCACCGCGTCCGGCGCGTACCGTTCCAGCGTTTCAAGAAATTTTCCGTCTTTTAGCGTTGCCGGCTGTACCACGTCGATCCCGCGCCGCGCCGCCGCTTCCTTTACAGCGGAACACGCCACCGCGCCGCCGCGTCCCTTGGGCTTGTCCGCGCGTGTCACGGCACAGCACACGTCATGCGCCTCCGCCAGCGCGTCCAAACAGCCTGCGGCAATGTCGGGCGTTCCCATAAACAGTACCCTCATTTCGCTCTTCCCCCGCAATCATGTTTCGGATAAATCCACATATTCCGATACCTTTTCGGTAAACAAATGGCCGTCCAAATGGTCGAGTTCGTGGCAAATCGCCCGTGCGAGAAGCCCCTCCCCCGTCAGTTCAAAGGGGTTGCCGCTTCTGTCCTCCGCTTTTACCGTGACGGTTTGCGGACGCTCTACATACCCCCATTTTTCAGGTACGCTCAAACAGCCCTCATAGTCATTGGTAGTTTCCTCCGAGGAGGAAACAATCTTCGGATTTATCAGTTCGATGATCCCCTCGCCCACGTCAATCACCACCGCCCGCTTTAAGATTCCCACTTGCGGCGCGGCAAGCCCTACGCCGTTGGCTTCGTGGAGCGTTTCCGCCATGTCGTCCAACAGCGTCGCAAGCCGCGCGTTAAAGTCCGTGACCGGGCGGCACTTTTTGCTGAGCGTTTCGTCCCCTATTTTGATAATGCGCCTGATTGCCATGCACCTTTCCCTCCATTAAATAGTGTTAAGTAATGTCACCTGTCCTAACCCCCCCGCGCGAGGGGGTTAGGACAGGCCTAATTCATAGAATTTGGATTCACGTCGATTGTCAATTGATTCTCACTTTTGGCGTATTCTACCATTATATTATGCAGCAGCGGCGCAAAGGTACGCGCGTCCGCGCACTTCAGTATGATACGCCAGCGGTATTTGTTCTTGATTTTGGCATACGGCGCACTGACCGGGCCGAGCAACGCCGCGCCCCGCCCCCGCAGACCGTCCGCGATGCGCGTCAGTTCACGGACGATTCCGGCGGCGTTTTCCCCTTGCATCATAATGACGACAACGTCACAAAAGGGAGGGAACACCAATTCGCGCCGTATGGCGATTTCGTGGTTGTAAAACGCGGTGTAATCGTGGCTTTTGGCAAGTTGCACGGCGTAATGTTCGGGCTGATACGTCTGCACCACCGCCCGCCCTGAAAGGTCGCCCCTGCCCGCCCGTCCGCACACTTGCGTCAGTTGGCTGAACGTGCGTTCGGCGGCGCGGTAATCGTCCGTGTTCAAAGAAAGGTCCGCCATCATCACGCCAACCAGCGTCACGTTGGGGAAGTCCAGCCCCTTTGTCACCATTTGGGTGCCAAGCAGTATCGGGATATTTTCCCGCGCGAACCTACGCAAAATCAGTTCGTGGGAGTTCTTTCCCGAGGTCGTGTCGCCGTCCATGCGGATAAATTGCTTGCCGCCGAACAGACGGATAATTTCCTCCTCGATTTTTTCCGTCCCCGTCCCCATAAACCGTATATGCGGACTGCCGCAGGAGGGACATACCGTCACGTTTTGCCGCTCGAAGCCGCAGTAGTGGCATTTGAGCCGCCCCGAATGTTTGTGATAGGTGAGCGTGACACTGCAATGGTCGCAGAGCAACGCTTCCCCGCACGTCCTGCACAGCACAAAACTGTTGAACCCGCGCCGGTTGTGAAACAGAATCGTTTGCTGCCCCGCCGCTATATTTTTCTCTAACTCACAGCGCAGTCTTTCGCTGAAAACGCTTTTGTTGCCGCGCTGCAGTTCCGTGCGCATATCGGTGATTACCACGCGCGGCATTGCGGAAAGATTATGCCTGTTTAGCATTTCAAACAGCCGGTACCCGCCGGTTACCGCCTTGTAGTAACTCGTCACGGCGGGGGTCGCGCTGCTCATCACCACCATTGCGCCCTCGTTCTCACTCCGTTTGAGGGCGATTTCCCGCGCGTGGTAGTACGGAACACTTTCTGACTTGTACGTCCCCTCGTGTTCCTCGTCGATGATGATTACGCCCAAACGCGCAAACGGCGCGAACACCGCAGAACGCGCACCGACGGCGACTTTGACGGAACCGCTTGCGATCCGCGTCCATTCGTCGTACCGCTCGCCGAGGGACATACCGCTGTGCAGTACCGAAACGAAATCGCCGAACCGCCCGACGAACCGCTCCACCATTTGGGGGGTGAGGGAAATTTCCGGCACCAACACAATCGCGTGTTTCCCCGCTTGCAGGATATGCTCGAT
>JAIRSR010000079.1 GCA_031255355.1 Clostridiales bacterium | reverse complement strand
GTCACGGAATCGGCGACGACTATGCCGATAGACATCACTTCGTCATACCAAGTTGTTTCGGTATCAATTACGGCAATTTTTGCCACTGCAATCCCCCCGCGCAATGATTGTAACACGTTCCGCCGCGTTTGTCAACTACGCCGGGAACATTGACGCCATGCCGCCCGCTGTGGTATACTAAATACGGCATACGGCACGAGGCAGAGCAATCCGCGCCAAAGCGGGTGTTTTGCGTTTGCTTACATTTTCAAATTTGCGGGATGGGAAACGTATGACTGATTTAACAAAAATTCCCGGTATCGGTAAAAATATGGCGGGGCATCTGATTGCCGCAGGGTATCCGAAAATCGCTTCCTTGCGGGGAGCCGACCCCGAGGAGGTTTACGCGAAGGACTGCGCCGCGCAAGGCGTTCGGGTTGACCGCTGCGCTCTGTACTGCTATCGGTTGGCGTGTTACTTCGCCGACCACGGCGGGCATTTGCCTGCGGACAAGCAAAATTGGTGGGATTGGAAAGATTAGTCTGCCCCGCCTGATTGTGATTCTCACCCGCGCCGCGCTTGCGCTTGACCTTGAGGACTTAAAAAAAGTCGGCAGACCCGCCTTGCTTATGTGCTTTGTTCCCGCCACCTTTGAGATTGCCGCCGTAACGGTGTTCGCGCCGCTGTTCCTGCCCGTAAGCAGGACGGAGGCCGCCATTTTGGGCGCGGTATCCCCGGCGGTAATCGTGCCGAAAACTACTCGCGGGGAGCGAGTATGACGCGGAAGCCATATGAAACCGCGCCGTTCCCCAATACGCTAACTTGCCGCCGTCTATCACCGAACGGCGGCATGAATGGTTTTGTTTGACTTGGTTTGGTGTTTCTAAACTTCCCCCCGCGCGGCGTTATAGGCAAGCGTTGCGCTTGTGACGGTATTTTTCATCAGCATAGCAATTGTCATAGGCCCCACGCCGCCCGGCACAGGCGTAATGGCGGCGGCTTTCCGCGCACAGGACTCAAAATGCGCGTCCCCCGCGAGTTTTTTGTCCTCCAGCCGGTTCATGCCCACGTCGATTACCACCGCGCCGTCTTTAATCATATCGCCCGTAATCATTTCCGGCCGTCCTGCGGCGACGACAAGAATATCCGCGCGGCGGGTAACTTCCGCTAAATTCCGCGTGCGGGAATGGCAAATGGTCACGGTGCCGTGACGGTGCAGCAGCAGCATGGACATCGGCTTGCCGACGATATTGCTCCTGCCCACCACGACGCACTCCTTGCCCTCTACCTCTATCCCGCTTTCCGCAATCAGAGCCATAACCCCCGCAGGGGTACACGGCAAAAAGTCAAAGTTCCCCGTCATGATTTTCCCCACGTTCACCGGGTGAAACGCGTCCACGTCCTTGGACGGCGCGATTGCGTTGATTACTGCCTCCTCACTGATCTGCTTCGGAAGCGGAAGTTGCACCAAGATGCCGTCAAGATCCGCTCTGCCGTTCAACCGCGCAATCAAATCCCAAAGAGTTTCCTCCGCCGTGTCCCCGGGCAAGGCGTGTTCCTCTGAATAAATTCCGATTTCCTCACACGCCTTTTTTTTCGCGTTGACATATACGCGGCTGGCGGGGTCGTCGCCGACAATCACCACCGCAAGCCCTACCGACTTACCGTTTTCTTTGAGTTGCGCCACCTCGTTTTTCAGCGCGTTTTTGATTCTTTGCGACACCGCTTTGCCGTCCAATATTTTTGCCATTTCTCTTTCCTCCTATCAAGCATTTCGGCGAATTGCCGATTAAATCCAACCGCCCCGCCAGCGTCAACGCCTTCAGTACCAGTGAATAATTAGAAGGCTTGCGGTATTGCAAAAGGGCGCGTTGCATTTGTTTTTCCTCATACGTTGCGGGAACGTACACCTTTTCCATACTGCGCGGGTCAAGCCCGGTGAAGTACATACAAGTCGCCATCGTTCCCGGCGTGGGATAAAAATCCTGCACCTGCTCCGGGTTGATTCTGTTGTCCCGCAGGTACAACGCCAGCGCAATCGCGTCAGTCAGAGTACTGCCGGGGTGCGACGACATAAGATACGGCACCAGAAACTGCTTTTTGCCGAGTTTTTTGTTGAGGTCGTAAAATTTGCCGCTGAACTTGTTGTAAACCTCCCGCGAGGGCTTCCCCATAAGGCGGAGTACGTTGTCGGAAATATGCTCCGGCGCGACCTTGAGTTGTCCGCTGACGTGGTGTTCCACAAGTTCTTTGAAAAAAGTATCGTCGCCGTCGTAGGACAAATAATCGTACCGTATGCCCGAACGCACAAACACTTTTTTCACGCCGTCCAGCCGCCGCAGTTTCCGCAGCAGTGAAAGGTAATCCCTGTGGTCGATTTTCAGATTTTCGCACGGCGACGGAAACAGGCACTGCCGGTGGGAACACGCGGTTTTCTTGCCGCACGGTCCCGCTCTGAAATTCGCCGTCGGGCCGCCCACGTCGTGGATATAGCCCTTGAAATCCTTATCGCGAATGATTTTTTTCGCCTCCGCGAGAATGGATTCATGACTGCGCGACGTCACAATCCTCCCTTGGTGAAAATGGATACTGCAAAAGGTACACGCCCCGAAACAGCCCCTGCCGGAGGTTAGGCTGAACTTCACCTCTTCAATGGCGGGTATGCCGCCCTCCGCGCTGTAAACAGGGTGGTAATCCCGCGCGTACGGCAAGGCGTACACCGCGTCCAACTCCCGCGTGGAAAGCGGTTCGGACGGTTTGTTGACGACGACCCATTTGTCAAAATGCCGCTGTGCCGCCGCGCCGCGCAGTTCATATTGCAATTTGCAGGCGAGCGCGTACTGCCGTTTGTCGCCGCGCACACTTTCAAAATCGGGAATCTCCGCGCAACCGTCAGGGATTGCGCCCGCAAGGTACGCCGTTCCGTCAATATCGGTAATCGTCTTGATTTTATCGCCGTTGCGCAATCTGTCCGCGATTTGTACGATTTGACGCTCCCCCATGCCGTACACTAACAGGTCTGCGCGGGAATCGGCGAGGATGGAGCGGCGCACCCTGTCATCCCAATAATCGTAGTGCGCGAACCGCCGCAAACTCGCTTCCACGCCGCCGATGATGAGCGGAATATCGCCGTACACCTCCCGGACGCGGTTGCAGTACACGATTGTCGCGCGGTCAGGACGCTTGCCCGCCTTGCCGCCGGGGGAGTACAAATCCCCGCCGCGCTTCTTTTTCGCGGCGGTGTAGTGACACACCATGCTGTCCATGTTGCCCGACGCCACCAGCACGCCGAGCCTCGGCCTGCCAAGCCGCCGAAAGTCCTCCGCGCCGCGCCAATCGGGTTGGGCAATCACGCCGACGGTATAGCCCGCGCTTTCCAACACGCGGGAAATCACGGCGTGACCGAACGACGGATGGTCCACATAAGCGTCGCCAATCACACATATGAAGTCCAATACGTCAATGCCGCGCCGTTTCATGTCGTTTTCGCAAATCGGTAAAAATTTATTTTCCATACGGTATAGTATATCAAAAATATGCCGGCAATGCAATAGTGAAAAAGGGGGTTGACAACGCAGTAAAATATGGTATCATGCGTTTGGGTTCAGTAACCGCGTTCATTTTCGTATCTGCCGAAAAGCCTTGGCACGGTATTCGTGCAAGGTTTTAATTCCGCGAAAAATCCAACACTTCCCCATAAATTAAGCCCCCGGGGGTTCCGGGGGGCGGCGAAGTGTCAAAACATTTTCTTTTTATACAGAAAAACGCCCGCGATTCCCGTAATCATCACCGACAGCGCGACGACGAACCAAAAATGCGGCACAGGCATACCCTCCACGTTCATGCCGTAAAAACTCGCGATCATTGTGGGGATCGCCATTAAAATCGTCACGGTTGTAAGGGTTTTCATCACAATATTCAGATTATTTGAAATGACCGACGCGAAAGCGTCCATTGTGCCGCTTAGGATATTGCTGTAAATCGTGGACATCTCTATCGCCTGTTTGACCTCGATCAGCACGTCCTCAAGCAGTTCCTGATCCTCGTCGTAGAGTTTAATCAGTCTGCTTCGCAAAACCTTTTCCAACGTCACCTCGTTCGCCTTGAGGGAAGTGGAAAAGAACACCAAACTTTTTTCCAAGTCCAGAAGTTGTATCAACTCCTTATTTTTCATGGACAAATGGAGTTGTTTTTCGATGTAACTGCTGATTTTGTCGATTTGCCGCAGATACAGCAAATAGTGCGTCGCAATGCGGTAAAAAAGTTGCAAAATAAACCGCGTTTTCAGATGAATTTGCACGTTTTTCACTTTCGCGTCCGCGAAGTCCCGCAGCGCGGCGGTTTCCTTTAAGCATACCGTCACGATGTTTTTCCCCGTGATGATAATGCCCAGCGGAACGGTTTCATATGTTACCAAATTGTTATGCTTCTGCGCGAACGGAATGTCGATAATAATCAGCGTTTGATTGTCCTCCGCTTCGATTCGCGAAGTTTCCTCCTCGTCAAGCGCCGCCCGCACAAAGCCTATATCGAGCGAAAGTGTATCCACCACCTGCTTGATTTCCGCGTCCGTAGGATTGATAAGGTTGATCCAACTATCCGGCTCGATTTGCGTGATAGGCGTAGTGACGTTGTCGATTGTTTTGTAAAAGTTTAACATTTTTACGGCCTCCTGACGGACAGCCATAAAAACGATTATGGCCGCCTTAATAAAGGCTTCCCTTTCCGTAACCGCTCCGTAACGGCGTTGCAGGAAAAGAAAACCGCGCTCAGTTTGGCTTTTTTCCATGCGTTTGCGGTGGATAAAAAGTCAAACCGCCTTGCTGTTGCGTTTTTACTTAAAGGGTCCGCGTCCATACGCCCACCTCCGTGAAAATTTTTCAAGATTATTATGCCTCTATACTATGAGACCTATCCGCTCACGCAGGAGCAGCGGATAAGTCTATTATAATACTTATCCGCGCGGGTGTCAACAGTGTATATTGCCCCGGGGCGGCAAACCTATTCGCCCTCCCATGCTCTGGAAAAGTTTCTTTCCGCGAAAAGCGACGCCAAGCCGCTGATTTGCTTCAACCGCAGCAACTCATTTTCGTCCATGCCGATATTTTTCATAATCCATTCGTCGCCCATACCCGCCTCTTTCAATTGCGCGACGATTTCCACCATAATATCAATGGAATGTGCTCCTCTGGCTCTGTTATGCCGAATCGTACTCGCCACGCGCTCCGACAGCGGCTTGTCGATCACCGAAACCGGCAGGCAGCCGCCCTCGCGCTCGAAAATCTCCGCAGACGTTTTCATCGCCAAATACCGATGAAAGCCGTCCACAATCTCGTATTTATCCTCGTCCTTGATATAATAACAGACAATCGGCATGGTATAGCCGTCCTCCGTAATCGACCGGATCAGCAAGGTCATTTCCGGCGCGGGAACATGATTTGGATTGTACGTATTCGCCTGTATTTTTTCAATAGGCACCCGCCGAACATTGTACACGGGGCTTACGTAAGACTCGACCATTGCGCGATTGCCTCCTTTTCCTTTTGTAATTCGTCCTTGGTCTGACCGAAGCCCATGTATTTGCATGAGGTATCGTTTTTGAGTATCGTGATGCACATCCGCTTGTAACTTGGCACCAACCGAAACTCCTTGATGTCCACCGCGTCGGGGTACTCGTCGAACCGAATCACCTCGTATTCGCTTTTGTACCGCCGCCTTCCCGCAGGCTTGCCCATACTTTCAAACCGCACACCCGCCGCGCGAAGCGCGTCCACCACCTTGACGGGCAACGCGCCGCCTTTCTCCAGCCAATAGGTGAAAGACGTTTCAAACTTGCGCTGATAAATCTCCCGCGTGGACGGCGGCAAAGTACTCAAAAGGAACTCCACGTAGGACTTCCACGTATGTCCGCGCGGCAAAGTGATGTCCTTGTACCCCACCGCCTTGGTACCGCCGTAAATCGCGCCGAAGTTCGCGCCGTTCACCCGCCCCACCAAGCGGCTCCACGTACCCGGCTCAATGGCGCGGTACAGTTTCAAAGCCTCCACCCCGCAAATATGAAAAGGGTTCGCCACGCGCATATCCCCCAAGGGAACCCCCGCCAAGTAGAATAAATCGTATAACTTGTTGTAGTCGAACCCAAAGCGGCTGTTCGCCGTCCAAACATCCTCTGTGCGCCAATCGTAAAGCGGGTAGAAATTGAAAATTTGCATATTGATTCTTTTGCTGTACTTCACGTTGCCGAACGTGGTAAAAGTCGCGTCGCGCGTGACCGCGTTGTAGCGGTTCAGGCTCTCCTGCGCGCGTATGCCGACCAACACCGCCGTTCGTCGGGCGTGTTTTTTGTTGTGCAGCCATTTTGTAAATTTGGTCTGAAAGATATAATCCGACATTCCGACTTGAAAGAAATCAAAGCCGTGATTTTCCAGAGTAATCGCGCCCGCGGGCATGTCCCGCAGCCAAAGATGCCGCTCGTCCGGGTGCCACGGCGTCCACGTGGATTGATACATAGACACGCCGCACGACGCGGAAACCGGCATACACAAGTGATAGTAGTCAAACTGCGGATACTTCCCCATGCACCGCGTGACATAATCGATGGTGTGACGATAGTTCCCCTCGTAATCGACGTGGTACACCGACACGCGAGAGGACGGCTTGTAGGTCGTGCAGTACAGATTGACCAACTCCAACAGCAAGCCCGAATCCTTGCCGCCGGAAAACGCCACCACAATATGATCGAATTTAGAAAATATATACGTCATCCTGTCCATAAAAGCGTCGAATACGTTTTGGTTGATATATTTTTTGCCCATGCGTCCCCCTTTTGGTGCGTTGTGTCAGTAATCCTATCCCTTTATTATACGTCCTTTTCACGCGTTCGGGGGAATTTTGTCACTAATTAGCGATTTTCGGTATTCAAATTTGTTATATTTTTCTATATTTTGCTATATCGCGCCGAAAAAGCGCGTTTCACATAGTTTACCCGCCTTTTCGCGCGGGATTTCCTACGCCCCCGCGTTGACCTTGAGCAACTTTGCCGCCACCCGCTTTTCCTTGCGCCGCGCCCGCATTTGCGCCTGGTACCAAAGGTTAAACTCCTCGCGCGGACGGTTCAAAGTGAACTGTATGTAGCAAGAGGAAAAAATCCTCCGCTTCGAGGGAAACACAACAACAGCGTCACAACAAGGCTCCGCCATAACGGAAAGCAACTGCCGCGGCGTCAAACGTCCGCAGCAAACACACACGCGCAGCCCCGGATAATACAACACCTTGTGCTTCATCATAGAGAAATCAAAGGAATCATTCGCGAACACGGAAAGAGCGTTGAGGAACAAACGCGCCTCCGCTTTGCGCTTCATCGTCCCCGCGAGGGAACGCGCGGCCTCCCGCGTAGCCTCGGACGGAGTTTTCACCGCCGGCACGGTATGGCGCGACGCGCGGATCAAATCCTGCTCCAACGCCGCCAACAGCACCGAGATTTCTATGGAATACGGTATTTTGGACAAAATGCGCTCCTCACAGGTAATCGTGTACATCGGCATAGCGTCATTCAGAGCCTGCTTGGTTTCGGGCGCGTGGTACGGCGTTCCGGGCATCATACAGCAATCCTCTCCTTTCCGTCTGGTTCCGCTTGCGCGGGCGCGATTGGCTGAAGGCAAGCCGTCACGGTGTCACGTGTGCGGCGGCCTGCCTCCGTATCCAACCTTTCGCGTTTTCGGCAAACTTCGCCAAAATACGCTTATGAAATCTAATTTATGTCGAAGTTAATATCCTCGCCCCGTCCCGTCCAATTTTCAACGCCGTTATCTCCGTCGCGGCGTTGGTAATCGTGCGAAACCGTGGCTTCCAGAACCTCATAATATGCCCAATGCGCCGCCGAAATATCGGTATAATCCGGGACGATTTCCGCAAACAAGCCCTCTGCGTCCACCGACCGCCCCAAAACGCGGTTGATAATCGTCATTGCCTCGGCGCGGGTGATTGGCTGATCGGGACGGAAAGAACCGTCGGGATAGCCGCTAATCCAGCCGTTTTGCGCGGCGGCGGCAATGTATTGCTCCGCCCAATGCCCGCCGATGTCGCTGAAATTGTGCGAAGCGTCCTCCGGCAGAGCGTCAAAGCGTGTCGCGATCGTCGCGAACTCGGCGCGGGTAATGGTCTGCTCCGGTTGGAACGTGCCGTCCGGGTATCCGGTTACAATCCGCGCGTTTTGAACGGTGCCGACGTTCATTGCCGACCACCTGTCGTCCGCTACGTCGGGGAAATCCGTCGTCGCTTTCCTGTACGCGCGGCGGCTCTCGCCCGTCAGCAAGCGATAAAATACCGCCGCGACTTCCTCGCGCGTGATGTCGTCGTCCGGGCGAATGGAACCGTCCTCATCGCCGAAAATATAACGGAAGTGATCCACCGTGTTCAGCGCGGGAGGCTGTGAAACAGCGGGTGCAACAGTTGGCGGCGTACTTGGCGCAACCGTCGGATTAGACGGCCCTGCCGACGGCCCGGACGACGGTCCGCTGTTCGGCTTGGACGACGGGGACGGCGCGGGATCATTATCCCTGTCATTCAGTTCGCCCTCGGGGTCTAATTCTGCCGGCTTCGTATGCCCGTCGAAATTATCCTCCTCTGTTTTGCCCGGAACATTGATCCAATACACACCGTCCGCGACAATGCGGCCATGCCGAATCACAGAAGCCCCGCGCGGCGCGTCCAGCGGTTCCGGGTCAATGTCAAACGCGCCCGCGATATCCTCCAAAGTTTTCCCCTCGGCGGGTGTAAAATACATAGTGTACAAATTCAAGCCGTTTTCGGGGGCAATCATTTCCGTTGTGTCCCCTACGTTATGAAAATGCGTAGCGAAAAGCGGCTTAGCCTTGAGTGAATGGGTAATCGCGACAATCAAATCGTCCCTCACCGTGGAAGTTCC
>JAIRSR010000018.1 GCA_031255355.1 Clostridiales bacterium | reverse complement strand
AGACCGAAACGGGCAACACTTGGGGCGATTGGGACCCGAAAGAGTACACCGTGGAGGATTCCGCGTTCGGCTTCATTCAAATGGAAAACGGCGCGACCATTATTTTGGAATCAAGTTGGGCGCTCAACTCC
The DNA here is from genome assembly GCA_031255355.1 of Clostridiales bacterium. Classification (GTDB taxonomy): domain Bacteria; phylum Bacillota; class Clostridia; order Monoglobales; family Firm-18; genus JAIRSR01. The sequence continues at coordinate 3,156 of JAIRSR010000018.1, read as the reverse complement.
CTTGACATAGGCGAGGCGCAAACAACCATTTGCGGCACCAAGGCGGGCGCGGATATGCGGGACGGTCTGCGCGTCAACAAAGCCGACCTCGGCAAACTGACGGTGACTACGCCCGACCTGCACAGCGGCGGCGTGGCGTTTTATGAGGGTAAGTCGGAAAAGGCCGCCGATATTGAGGCACAGCAGTGGATCGACGCGGTCATCAACGATACGGAACCGCTGGTAAAGCCGGAACAGGCGTTTGCCGTAACGCAAATTTTAGAGGCGATTTATAAATCCGCCGAAACAGGGAAGCAGATTGATTTTTGAAATTGCTGTAATGACGATATTGACTATATTGAATAGGAGTGATTAGGCATGAAATTGGGCGTAATGAATCCGGTGCTGTACTCGATGTCCTTGGAGGACGCGGTGAAATACCTTGCGGGGTTAGGGGTGCAGACGATTGAAATCGGCGTGGGCGGCTATCCGGGGAAAACCCACGTGAACGCGGGAGAATACTTGAAAAATCCGGCAAAGACAGAGGCTCTGAAAAAACTGCTTGCCGATAATCACCTCGAAATATCGGCGCTTAGTTGTCACGGCAACCCCGTGCATCCCGATAAGGCAATCGCGAAAGGCTTTCACGACGACTTTACAGACGCTGTTTTGCTTGCGGAGCAGTTGGGTGTGGATACCGTCGTCGGGTTTTCGGGCTGCCCGGGAGACGGCGCGGCGGCGACTCTGCCGAATTGGGTAACCTGCTCGTGGCCGGACGATTATCAGAAAGTGCTGGAATACCAATGGAACGAAGTGTTAATTCCCTATTGGAAAGAAACCGCCGCGTTCGCGAACGCGCACGGCGTTAAAAAAATCGCGTTTGAAATGCACCCGGGTTTTTGCGTGTACAATCCCTCGACGCTGCTTAAATTACGCGCGGCGGTGGGCGATACCATAGGCGCGAACTTTGACCCGAGCCATTTGTTCTGGCAAGGCATTCGCCCCTCGGAGGCGATTAAGGCGCTCAAAGGAGCGATTTACCACTTCCACGCGAAAGATACCAAGATAGACGACTTCAACTGCGCCGTCAACGGCGTATTGGATACGGGCAGTTACGGCGACCTTGCCGCGCGTTCGTGGACGTTCCGTACGGTGGGCTACGGTCACGACGACGACGCGTGGAAAGAAATCATCAGTGCGCTTAAAGTCACCGGCTACGACGGCGCGATCAGCATAGAGCATGAGGACCCTCTGATGTCACCCAAAGAGGGGTTGGAAAAAGCGGTGAAATTCTTAAAAGATATGATTATATTTGAAAAAGCGGGGGAAATGTGGTGGGTATAACCGAAAAGTTTCGGGTCGGCATTGTGGGCTGCGGAGCGATTTTCCCCATGCACGCGCAATCGTTGGCGCACACGGAGCACGCCGTAATCGCGGCGGTTTGCGACAGCAAGGAGGAGCGGGCAAAGGCTGCCGCCGACGCTTACCACTGCCGGTATTATACCGACTATAAGGATATGATAGACAGCGCGGATCTTCACGCCGTGCATATCTGTACACCGCATTATCTGCACGCGCCTATGGCGGTTTACGCCGCCGGCGCGAAAAAGCACGTCATGACGGAAAAGCCTATGTCCATTGACTACGGCGACGCTGTGGCTATGGTGAACGCCGCCCGGGAACACGGCGTTTGCTTGGGGGTGATCTTTCAGAACCACTATAATCCCGGCTCTGTTCTGATCAAAGAAACGTTGCAATCGGGTGCGCTCGGGCGGGTCATTTCGGGACGGATTACGGTGGCGTGGAACAGGGACGACGCGTATTACAGCGAAAGTGATTGGAAAGGCACCTGGGAAAAAGAGGGCGGCGGCGTGATCATCAATCAGGCGATACACACCCTTGATTTGATGCGCTGGTTCGCGGACAGCGGCGTGGATTACGTGGACGCGTCCATTCACAACCGTATGCACGGCGGCATTGAGGTCGAGGACTGCGCCGAGGGGATTATCGCGTTCAAAAACGGCGTTACAGCGGCTTTTTACTGCAACAATTATTCCGCGTATGACGCGCCCGTGGCGTTGGAGTTGTACTGTGAAAAGGGCGTAGCGAACATCGACGGCGATTGCGGCACGGTTACGTTTCACGACGGCGGGACGCTTACCGCAGATACCGACGCGGATTTGGCGGCGGGCTACGGCGCGGCAATGAAGGATTATTGGGGCGTGAGTCACGTGAAACAAATCAAGAATTTTTACGAGGCTTTGTCAAAGGGCGTACCGCCCGATATTACAGGCGATTACGCGGCGGAAACGCAAAAAATGATTGCCGCCGTGTACCGCTCCGGCAAGACAGGCAAGCGGGTTGCATTGGATTGACTTTATATCGGTAAATTATAGGGGGTAGTGAAATGAAAGCGGGGCTTCAACTTTATTCCGTCAAAGAGGAAATCGCCAAGGACTTTATCGGCACGTTAAAGCGCGTTGCGGAACTTGGCTATGAGGGCGTTGAGTTCGCGGGGTACGGCAACCTTAGCGCGGCAGAGATGAAAAAGGCACTGACTGATTTCGGCTTGCGTTCTATCGGTTCGCACATCAGTTTGGAGCGGATTACGGCGCACCTTGATGAGGAAATCGCGTATCATCTGGAACTTGGCACAAAATATCTGATTCTGCCGTGGGCGGAATACAAGACGGCGGACGACGTGCTGAAAGTCGCCGATGCGCTGAATACCGCCGCGCTGGGAGTGCGGGGAACCGGGCTTACCGTGGGGTATCACAATCACAGCCAAGAGTTCGCGAAGTTCGACGGGGAGTATATTTTGGATACGCTGATGAAAAACACTTCGGACGACGTTGTGTTTGAATTGGACGTGTATTGGGCGGCGGTAGCGGACGTAGACCCGATAGCGTATATTAAGGCGCATAAAAAAATTCAATTGATACATATCAAAGAATTGTTGGATTACGAAACGAAAAAAAATACCGACGTGGGAAGCGGCGTCCTTGACTTCCCCGCCATTATCGCCGCGGCGAAAGCGGGCGGCGCGAACGAGTTTATCGTGGAGCAGGAACGCACCGACGGTTCCATTTGGGACAGCGTCGCCAAAGGCATGGATTATTTGAAAACTTTGTAAAAATAGAAACAGTAAAAAAGTGCTTGAAAATACAAAAAAGACGC
>JAIRSR010000240.1 GCA_031255355.1 Clostridiales bacterium | reverse complement strand
GAACGGCGGACACCACGCCGTATATGGATTCACCCTCGTTGTACGCGGGGATTACAACCATTGTTTTCAAAAAAACGCCTCCTGTCATATACCTTAGAGCCTGTCTAAACTCTCATCGTGGATGGCGTGTTGCGCGGATTTTTCGTCAGACAAGACAAATTTTTGAAGTAATAATTTGTTTATTACAAGGGAATTTAACACCGTATGGCGGGAAATCCGCCAACAGGACGCCGCGCAGGAGATTTTAGACAGGCTCTTAATCAGTATTTTAACATATTGAATAAAATTTTACAATATATTTCGTTCAAAAAACAGTTATTTTATAAAAATTCATTGAAACCTTCGCCGGTGTGTGATATGCTTATAGTGGTACGGCTTCACGCGCAGGAGGAGCCGCGCCGCTATCAACCTATGAAAGAGGGTCAGCGCTATGGGATTCAAAGAAATCAAAGCGGAGGAATTGCGGTTCAATCCCTTTACCGCGATTGGCAAGGAATGGATGCTCATTACGGCGGGGAACGCGGAAAAATTCAACACAATGACGGCAAGTTGGGGCGGCGTCGGGGTGTTCTGGAACAAAAACGTCGTAACGGCGTACATTCGCACCACCAGATACACCAAGGAATTTGTGGACGCGAACGAACTGTTTACGCTGTCATTTTTCGACAAAAAATACAAAAAGGCGTTGAACATCTGCGGTACGCTGTCCGGGCGGGACACGGATAAGGTCGCGCAAGCGGGGCTAACGCCGTTGTTCACGGACGGAACCGCCGCGTTCGGGGAAGCGGATATGATTTTGGTATGCAAAAAATTATACCATGATTTTATGCCGCCGGAGAATTTTGCCGACAAGAAAAACGAGGCGTGGTATCCCGAAAAGGACTACCACACGCTGTATATCGCGGAAATCGTTAAAATTTTAGTGAGATAGTAATTAAGACCTGTCCAAAACCATATCACGGCGGCGAAAGCGGTATTTTTTCCGCTCATGATATAGTTTCAGGACAGGTCTGTTGTCCGTTACTTCCGTTTACGCCGTTTTTTCTTTTTCGCTTTGAGTACCACGCGGAAAACAATGGCGGCGTAAACGGCGGCGGCACAGAAAAGGACAAGCAGCGGCAGTTTGACGTATTTCAGCGAAAGGAACCATATGATACCGCCGAGCGCGGCTTTCAGCGGGTGTGCTTCAAGCGTGTCCCCCGCCGTCAGAGTGACTGTGCCCACGGGCTTGCCGCGGTACGTATACCGCACCTCGCCGACGGGTTCCCCTTTGCGCAATGGCGCGAAAACCGCGTCGGGCAGTAAGGTTTCACTATGTACATTGTCAGCGGAATCGCCGTCTAACAGGAAGCATTTCAGCGTATTTCCCGCCAAAAGCAAAACTCTGTCCGTCCCGCCCGCGTTTTTCACGGGAACCTCCCGCGCGATCGCGTCTTGCCGAATCAGCGTTTTTTGCGTGAAGTTTTGGAAGCCGTACTCAAACAGTTTTTTAACGTCCTCAAACGCGTAATTCACGCCGCCCTCCGACCTGCTGTTCAGCGCGATGCCGATCAACCCGGCGTTATTCTTGACCGCGCCCGAAATGACGGAATTTCCATAAGGGGTCGGCAAATCCACGGCACTCGCCGCCGCCTTGCCCCCCACCGCGTGGGGGTAGTAGTAATTTGTGCTGTAATATTTGGAAGTTAAACTGTTGGCGGTCCACAGCGTGCGTTGGGGGCTTTTATTCGTCGCGGCGATGGTGACGTTTGTTTTTTTGATGATTTTATTCATCATCGGAATCCCGGCAATATGCTTATAGAGAAGCAACAGGTCGCTTGCGGTGGTGTATTGCTCCTCGTGGTGTATGCCTGTGGGGTTGGCGAAGCGCGTATCGGACATTCCCAATTCCTCCGCGCTTCCGTTCATCATGCCGACGAAGTTCTCTACCGTGCCGCCGCAACGCAAGGCGAGGACGATTGCCGCGTCATTCGCGTTCCCCACGACAATAGCGCTGATGAGCGCTTCGGCAGGCAAACTTTCACCGGGGCGCAAGCCCATAAGCGGGTCGTACGGCGAAACATAATCGGCAAGATCCTCCGGAACGGTAACTGATTCGTCCGTTCCGCACTGACGGTACGCCACCAGCGCGGTCATGAGTTTTGTCAAACCCAACGGATACGCCCTTTGACGCGGATTTTTGTCAAAGAGGATTTGCTCCCCGTCCGATATAGCGAGAATCGCGCTTTCGGCTTTGACTTCCGGCTCCTCCGCAGACACGTGCGCCGCGAAAATACTTGCGGCTATGATGAAAACAGGCAATACTTTCCCGAACATACGCGAACGACTCCTTGACGTTTGTTTTTTGTATTACAGCAATATTATAGCAAAAAAAACTCCGCCTTTCAAGAAGTATTCGATAATTTATAGTTATTTAACAGTTAATTCACAGTTTGTTCATACTTCTATGTTAATATACTAATATAATATATTTGATATACTTAAATATATGTGGTTCGTCATAATCAACAGAAAAAGAAACGGGGTATAATTTTATGAAGAAACTCTTTGCAAAATTCAGCGGCGCGGGGAAGAAAAAGAAGTGGATTGCCGCCGCAATCGTGCTTGCGGTATTGGCGGGCGGGGTTCTGATTTACGGCAGGCTTGGCGGCGCGAAAGACGCGGCGGCGGTGGAATACGCTCCGGCGGCGGTAATCAGAGATGATATTTCGGTGACGATTAGCGGTTCGGGGACGGTGGAGCCTGTTTCGAGGTATGACATTATCTCACTGGTGCGCGGTGAAATTTTATCCGCGCCGTTCAACGAGGGGGACGCGGTCAACGAGGGCGACGTGCTGTATCAAGTGGACGCGACTTCGGAGCGGAACAACATTCAAAAACAGCGCAACAACATCGAGCGGATTCAACTCGCGGCGCGGACGAATACGGAAAACCTCGCGAACCTCAAAGTTACCGCCCCCGCAAGCGGTACGCTTACTGAGTTTTCTTTGAAAACGGGGGATACCGCGCGGGCGGAAAAAATCGCCACAATCGTGGATTCTGACAGCCTTGTTGCGACGGTACCGTTTAACGCGAGCCAACTTGCCTTGATTTCCGTCGGGGACAGCGCGACGGTCACCAGCGCGTTATATATGACGACGTTGGACGGCACAGTGACGTACAAATCCAACGCGGCGGCGGGGTCGTCGGACGGAAGTACGCTTTATAATGTAGAAATCACCCTCCGCAACCCCGGTTCGCTCACCGGCGGGACGAGCGTCGGCGCGACGGTGCATACCTCCTCCGGCGACGTGAAATCGCCTGTATCCGGCAAAATCGACAACAGCGATACCGCGTCCGTCATACCAAAGGTATCGGGGAAAATCACGCGGGTTTACGCCAAAAACGGTCAGTATGTACAAAAGGGCGAACTGCTGTTCCAAATCGACGACACGGATTACCTTGACGCGCAGAGAAAGACGAATTTGGAACTTCAAGACGCGATGCTCTCGCTGGAGTCGTCCGATAAGGAACTTGAAAAGTACAGCATCACCTCGCCGATTAGCGGCACGGTCATTTCCAAAACCTATAAGGCGGGGGATACGATAGGCAGCAGTAACGGTCAAGATTCCGGCTCGGTGCTTATGGTCGTCGCGGACACCGCGCAAATGGTGTTCAATTTGGACGTGGACGAACTTGAAATTTCTAAGGTGCAAGTCGGGCTTGCCTCGGAAATCACTGCGGACGCGCTCCCGGGCGAAGTGTTCACCGGCACGGTGACTAAGGTGGCAAAGGAGGGCGTATCGCAAAACGGCGTAACGACCTACAAAGTGGAATTGACGATCGCGGAACCAGGGAATTTGATTTCCGGCATGAACGTCAACGCGGAAATTATCGTAGAGCAGTCGTTGGGTGCGCTCCTTGTCCCGATTTCCGCTGTTTCCGGGTTGCGGAACAATGAGGGCTTTGTTTTGATGAAAGCGGACGGCGGCACACCGCCCCCCGACGGCGAAAACGGCGGCGCGGAGGGACGGCAGGGCAGAGGACGGCAAGGCGGCGCGGAAGGGCAGACCGGGCAGGACGGCGGCACACCGCCCGCAGGCGCGAGTGCTAATGGCGGCGGCATGGGCGGCGGCGCGGCGTCTTTCGGCGTACCGGAGGGGTATCGGCGGGTGCGGGTGACAACAGGGCTGTTCAACGCCG
>JAIRSR010000236.1 GCA_031255355.1 Clostridiales bacterium | reverse complement strand
CTAAAATAAATCGGAGGGAGGGCAAATGCATGGCAGTATTTAGGGTTGAACGGACGCGGGATTATACTATCCTCAGCAACCATCATTTGCGAAACGGCGAATTGTCGCTCAAAGCAAAGGGCTTGCTCTCTATGATGCTATCCCTGCCGGACGAATGGAATTACACCACGCGCGGGCTGGCGTCCATTTGCAAGGAGGGCGTGGAGAGTATCGGCACGACGCTCAAGGAGCTTGAAAACGCGGGATATATCGTGCGCAACAAACTTCGCGACGAGCGCGGTCGCATTAGTGATACCGAATACGTTATTTATGAGCGTCCGCAACAACCGCATATCGGTTCGTCGGATACGGGAAGTCCAGATACGGAAAACCCGTATACGGTTGAGCCGGATATGGACGCTCCGTATACGGAAAACTCAACGCAATTAAATACTAATCAAGAAAATAAAAAAGCAGTAAAAACGGATGCAGTAAGCAACCATCAATCAATCCCGCGCGCGTTGGACGCTTACCGCGAGGTTATCAAGCGCAACATCGAGTACGATATTTTGGCGCAGAATTATGGACGTGAGCGGGTCGATGAAATTGTGGAGCTTATGCTTGACGTGATTGGCGGGCGGCGTGAGGCAATCACCATATCGGGGGCGCAGTTTCCCGCCGAGACGGTGAAAAGTCGGTTTTTGAAAATCACGGTTGAGCATATTGAATATGTTTTTGACGCGCTCGACAAGCAGGTCGGCAAAATACGCAACATTCGTGCATATATGCTGGCGGCGCTGTACAACGCGCCGGCGACGATTGACAGTTTCTATCGGGCTGAATATCAACGAGACAGAGGTGGCGGCAGGTGTTGAAGGTTACACGGCAACGCGCTCCGCCTTGTGCATACAAAAACCAAAAAATTAACAAGGGGGCTTCTTTATGGCGAAAAAACGCAGTTGCAACAAGGGTCTATACGCGCTGTTCGCGGTCGCTGTGACATGCGCCGCGACCGCGCAAACGGCACTGGCGGACGGCGAAGCGGCGACCACCATTTGGACCAAAGCGAGCGAGATTATGAAAGACGTCTACACGCAAATACTCGGCATATCCACTGTCGCGGGAATCGTGACGGCGGCGGTCGCGCTGCTTTTGATGAACTTCTCAAAAAGCGGCAAAACGGTGGACGAAAGCCGCGCGTGGCTGAAACGAATCATTATCACTTGGGCGATTTTGAACGGTTTGGGATTCATAATGGCGTGGCTGGTTCCGTTCTTTGACGGCGGCACATGGACGGGGTGACGGCGTGGGAATCTTAGACACAATCGTGAAATGGCTCGCGGAACAGGTCATGCACGGCTTGGACTTAATCACCACATCAGTCCTGGGCGCACTGGGCTGCGATATGGCAATATTTCTGCGCTACTTCCCCGCCGCCGCGACGATGTACAATGTGTTCGTTGCGTTGGCAATCGGGATTATTTTGCTAAACTGGGTTTGGCAACTGTTCCGCAACTTTGGGCTCGGCATCGGGCTTGAAGCCGAAGACCCAATCAAATTAAGCCTGCGTTCGATGCTGTTTATGGTGCTGGCGTACTACGCCGACGACATCGTGAATGTCGCGCTGACAATCGGCGGAACGCCATACCGTTGGATTTTGACCGAGGAACTGCCGCCCGTCAGTTTCGCGAGCTTCGACGCGGTGATTACGGTGATTTTGGGCGTGTGCGCGAACGGCGCGGTGGCGATAACCGCACTGATTTTGGTGCTGCTGCTGGCGTGGAACTACGTCAAGCTGCTGGTTGAGGCCGCAGAGCGGTACATCCTGTTGGCAGTGTTGGTGTTCACCGCGCCGGTGGCGTTCGCGATGGGTGCGTCTGCGTCCACGGCGAACATATTCAAGTCGTGGTGCAGGATGTTCGGCGGACAGTTGCTTTTGCTCGCGATGAACGCGTGGTGTCTGCGGTTGTTCACGTCAATGGTGGGGCAGTTTTTGACGAATCCGTTATCACTCTAATTTGAAACTTGGAGGAAAGCTACATGAGAAAATTTATTTTGTTACTGGCGGTCGCCGCCGTTACTACGCTTTCGGCGTGTTCGTCGGTGGGCAGTAAGTCGGCGGTCGAACCGCTGCCGTCGCCCACGTCCACCGCCGCGCCGGACGTTCAAACGGTGTTGGTCGAGCGGACGCTGACGGCGGCAACTGTGTTTGAGGCATCCGCGTTCGCGGAAACGCTTGATTACGAGCAGGACGGTTACGCGGGCACGCTGTCGCGGGTTGAAGGCAGTTTTACGATTGCCGCCAATCGAGAGACGAGAAGCGAATGCGTGAGCGATACCAAGCGGTACGGCAGCCTCGCGAGGAACGACGTCAGCGTTATCGCCAAGGAGTACAACGGCATGACGCTGACGACGGTCGATTTTTACGAGCAGGACACCGACCGTCCCATCAGCGGCTTCACGCAAGGCACGCCCGGACCGTACTACGCCGTTGCGCGGTATGAGGGTACGCGCAAAACCACGGTAATCACAGGATATACCGCGATCGTGACGTACTCCGGCGCGGTGGAAAGGACGGAGACGCAATGAGGAAAATTATATTAGCCGCCGTCATGGTGGCAAGCTGTGCCGTTACCGCGCTTGCGGATGGGCATTGGGGCGAAATCCCTATGAAGTACATGGCGGAGGCGGGCTATTTGCAAGCCGCCGAGCCGGACACCTACGTCACAAGGCTTGACGCCTCACGGGTGTTGGCGAAACTGCCGCTCATCGACAAGGGCAGTAACTATATTTTCACCGACACGTCGGACAATGCGGTTGTGCGTGTCGCCAAAGCCGGGCTGATGAGCGGCGGCGATAATCAAGCGTTCCGCCCTGATGACGGCATGAGCCGCGAGGAGACGGCGAAAATACTGTCGCTGTTGACGACCAACCCGCAAGGCGGCGGGGAGTTATCGTTCGCGGACACGGATGAAGTAAGCGTTTGGGCGAGACCGTACATTGCCGCGCTTGTTCGCGATAACATCATTTTGGGCTATGAGGACAGCACTTTTCGACCACAAGAATCCATCACCCGCGCCGAGTTCGCCACGCTGTTTATGAAAATCCGCGATGCGTATTCGGTGAATGAAATTATGGTGAACGCGGCAAACAACGCGCGGGTACAACCGTTGCAATATTTATCCGTGCCGGACGGCGCGGTGGGAGTTTTAAGCATTCCGTCATTGGGTATAAATAATCTGCCGGTGGTGGAGGACGGCGAAAACCTCAACAATATCAAAACTTTGCCGGGGCATTTCGTGAATACTGCCATATTTGACGGCAATGTCGGCATCTGCGGACACGACTTCCGCGATAAATCCCCATGGTTCGGGCGGCTCGGCGACTTGCGCGAGGGAGATGCCGTGGTGTGGCAAACGAAATTCGGTGTCCGTCGCTACGCCGTCGCCGAAAACAAGCACATCGCCGCCGAGGACTGGAGCGGTCTTATGGAGTTCGGCGACGACAGAATTACGCTCATCACTTGTTTGGAAGGCTACTCGCAGACGACAAGAATCAGCGTGACGGCGGCGTCGGTGGACTAATCGGCAAAATTTCGCGTTGTGTTTTCGCGGATTTTGTGGTATAATGTACGCAAAGCTAATTTGGGGGTTTTCCACATGAAGACGATTAGAAAAATGTGTATATTATGCGCAGTCGCGGCGTTCGCGTCCGTGCCGGTCAGCGCGGACGGCATAACCGCGCGGCTATCCGCGCAAAAAATCTACGTGGACGGTCAAGCGGCGGACCTATCGGCGTACAACATTGCGGATCACAACTATGTCCGCTTGCGCGACGTCGGCCGCGCCGTTGACTTCGGCGTGTTCTATGACGAATCGCAAGACAGCGTGCGCCTTAACAACACTATCAAATACCGTCAGCTGCTGAACGAGGCCGCGCCGATTGTTACTGGAACGGCAAGCGCGGCGGCGTAGAGCCAAAAAATCCTCGTCAACGGCGAGCCGTATGAAATGGTGGCGTACAACATCGGCGAT
>JAIRSR010000217.1 GCA_031255355.1 Clostridiales bacterium | reverse complement strand
TTTTTTGTATAATATTTGTTTTTCTCATTCCTATATTATACCAAAAAAGCCGGAAAACTTCAATCGTTTTCACGGCTTTTTTGTCGGTTTTTTAGGGCTTATTTCTGCGTCAGCCCCTTATTGTATCACACACTATGCTTTTAATCAAGTAATTTCGCGCGGAGTTTCCCCTCGTGAACGCCGCAGACGTAAAAATATTTGATGAGGTACGCGGCTTCCTCGTTCGCGGCGCAAATATAATCGTCAAGCACCGTCCAACCGTCCGCGCCGACCAACTGTTTCAGATTGCGCAAAGCGTCATACTGCCGCCCGCGCAGCCGCTGAAAGTCCTCCCGCGCCCGCAACGCGCGTTCCAACGCGGCGACCCGCGCGTCAACGGACTCTGCCTTCCGTTCTTTTGCTGACAATTTCATTGTTATGACCCCCTCTATTTTGTTCACGGTTTGAAAACTTTATATTTTAATTATACATTTATTTCACGATTTGTCAACATAATTTACGGTAAATTTTTACAAATTATACATTTTTATCTTGTTTTTTGCGCGTTTCCGTGTATAATATAAGTGGGGGTGATAAAAAATGTGTATCTCTGAAAGACTAAAGGATCTGCGGTATGAAAATAATATGACGGCAACCTATGTCGCCGACCGGCTCGGCATTTCAAAATCCACGCTTTCCAACTACGAAAAGGGGACGCGAACGCCGAATATACAGATGCTCGGCAAATTCGCGGAGTTTTACGGTGTATCGCTGGATTCGCTGGTCAGCCGTGAGATGATTAAGCGGCCAAGCAAGATTTCTTTTTTCCGCCGCATGGAGGAAATCGTCACCATTCCGATTTTGCGTGCGATCACCACGACGGACACCGCCGCGACCACGGAAAATACGATCGGTTACACCGAATTGAGACGCGAGTATAAACACGAAAAGGACGAGTATTTCGCGCTGTACGTCGCCGACGACAGTATGCGCAATTGCAGGATTTGCGAGGGCGATATTGTCATCGTCCGCAAACAGACCATAGCGGAAAACGGCGAGATTGCCGTGGTCCTCGTCGAGGGCAGCAACGCGGTCATCAGAAGAGTGTTCCGCGCGGACAGCACAGTCACCCTCATGCCAAGCGGCGCGAATGATGTTTATAAGGCGCAAATCCTCGATACGAATATAGAAAACGTCACGGTTTTGGGGCGCGTCGTCGAGGTGAAAATAAAGTTGTAAGTCAAATTGCAAAATTTACCTGTTCCTTTTTCCGTTGAGAAGCAAATAATTGCGGATACTATAACGGGACGGAAAATTCCGTCCCGCCGCGAAAAAGCCCCGGGTGTATCGTTTTCGGCGTTTTCGGCATAGGTCAAAACGCCGCGCGGCGTTGCGAACGGAGGGAACTGTATGGAAAAACTTTTTGTTAAAATTTTATCAATTTTGTTTTTGCCCGCTTTTTTGGCGGGCTGCGCGGCGGCGGGAGAGCGCGAGGCGGCGCAGGGCACAGGCTATCAAAACACAAAAATCCAATGGGGTGTGAAAAAGACGGAGGGTGAACCGCCGCAAATCCCCGCCGCGTGGTCGGAGATGCTCCAACGCTTCGACGGCTATTATCTGGGCGGCGGCGGCGATTCCAAAAAAATATTTCTTACCTTTGACGAAGGCTACGAGGCGGGGTACACCGCGCCGATTTTGGACACGCTCAAAGAAAAAAACGTCCCCGCCGCGTTTTTCGTCACCGGCGCGTATTTGGACAAAGAGGGCGGGTTGGTCAGGCGTATGACGGACGAGGGGCATATCGTCGGCAACCATACGGTAAACCATCCAAGTATGCCCGAGGTTGCGGACGATCAAAAATTGGAAGCGGAAATAAACGGCTTGGAGGAAAAATTTTTCCGTCTTACCGGGCTGCACATGAAGTATCTTCGCCCTCCAAAGGGGGAGTTCAGCGAAAGAACGCTGGCGATTTCGCAAAAATTAGGGTATAAAACAGTGCTATGGAGCAATGCCTACGTCGATTGGACAGGCAACGGAAATTCCGCGAAAAACGCGCTTACGCAGGTGACAAAATACCTGCACGACGGCTGTATCATTCTGTTACACGCCGTTTCAAGGGAAAACGCGGACGCGCTGGGGGATATTATCAATTCCGCGAGGGACATGGGTTACACGTTCGCGGGCTTGGAGGAATTGTAATTCAAAGAAAGATATAGCCCCCCGGTATATTATTTAACAGGATACCCCTGCCGAAATCAGACCATGCTATGTATGCGGAGCCGCTCACGCGGCGGCGGCGCGCAAGCGGTTTTAGACGGGAGCGGGGGGATTTTTTTATGGAAAAAGAGGAACATGCGGCGGCAACCCGCCGCCTTGTAACAACGCGCGGACGGAAACAGCCGTCCAAAAAAACGCGTTATAAACGGATTTTGGCAGGTATCCCCGTCGCGGCGTTTTTGCTGTTGCGGGCGTTTTCCCTCTGTTCGGGCGGGCTGCCGCCGGGCGGGGGGCTTCGTTATGACCCGCCGCCGCTGTTCCGTACAGACGACGGCGGCGCGGCGCGGCTGTTCGGCAGGTTTTCGTTCGGGCGCGGCGGGCAAGCGCAAGCGGTGGAGGCGGATTCCGCGCGGAATCTACGGCTGATTCCCGGCGGGAACACAATCGGGATACGGATCCATATCGGCGGCGTTATGGTCGTGGGATTTTCCGACATACGCGGCGCGGACGGCAAGAAGCGTTTCCCCGCCCGTGACGCGGGGCTGCGGACGGGGGACGTCGTCACCAAGGTCAACGGTGCGGAAGTCACCAAGACGGACGGGCTTTTGGCGGCAATGGAAGCCGGCGGCGGCGCACCGCTGCGCCTTGAACTCAAGCGGGACGGCGCGGCGATTGCCGTCACGGTCACGCCGGCACTTTCCGGCGGCGACGGCGCGTATAAGATCGGCGCGTGGGTGCGCGACAGTTCCTCCGGCATTGGCACGGTGACTTTTACCGACCCGGAAAGCGGCGCGTTCGGCGCGTTGGGACACGGCATCACCGACGCGGATACCGGGAAGTTGATTCCCGCCGAAAACGGCGACGTACTCCGCGCGAATATCGTTGGCGTGAAAAAGGGCGAACGGGGCGCACCGGGGGAATTGCGGGGCGTGTTCTCTGACGCGCGGAAAATAGGCAATGTGGAAAAAAATACCGACGCGGGCATTTTCGGAACGGTGCGTGAACTGCCGTCCGGCGCGGCGGGTCAACCGATACCAACCGGGACGCGGGAACAGGCGCACACAGGCGAAGCGTTTATTTTGTCAAATATTGAAAGCGATACCGTGGAACGGTACGCGGTGGAAATACAAAGGGTGATGAAAAACGCCGTCAACAACAAGGGTATGATCCTCAAAATTACGGACGGACGGCTGTTGGCAAAAACCGGCGGCATTGTACAGGGCATGAGCGGAAGCCCGATCCTCCAGGACGGCAGGCTGATCGGCGCGGTGACGCACGTGTTGATCAACGACCCCGCGCGGGGCTACGGAACGTTTATCGACTTAATGCTGCGGCAATCGGACGCTTCCGGTTAAAATGACGGTGCGCAGGCGGTGAAAACCCTTATTTTTCACGGAAATTTGCGGAAAATACTTTGAAACTTTGTATAAAATGGAAAATTTTAGAAAAAGTACTTGAAAAATTTTCCATTTAATGGTATAATGCAGACAGTTGACAAAATAACAATGTTTAGGGAGG
>JAIRSR010000137.1 GCA_031255355.1 Clostridiales bacterium | reverse complement strand
CGACCATTGCGGGTGATTGGCGCGGGTGGAATTTCACCGTCACCGCCGCCGACGGCGCGGCAATCGGCACAATCAATAAAAAGTGGGCGGGCGCGATGAAAGAGTTGTTTACCACGGCGGATAAATATATCGTCACAATCGATTCCTCCGTGACGGACAAAACCCGCAGAACCGCTCTTGTCGCCGCCGCTACTACAATTGATATGGTATTAAAAGAAATTCGAGGATAGGCTGAAAAATAACCGTACAAAAAACAGGGGTTTGCTACAGCGCAAACTCCTGTTTTTCGCGTACCACATTTATATATTATGTAAACTATTCCGTTTCACATACGATACACAAAATGCCCTCTTTCACGTCTACCGACGCTTCAACGGTGCTGAACGCGTTGCTGACGCCAAGGTTATCCGTTTGGCGAAGCGTGGCGTTTTCCAACGCGTATTGCAACCCCTCCGTCGTCACGCCCTTTACCGTGTCCGTCACGGGAATCAGTGAAATTTTTGAATATTCGCCGCGTTTTACCGACGTTTTCCCGCGAATCATAAACACCTTGCCGCGCTTGGTCAGCAACATGCCCTCCGCGCCCGCCTCGGTGATGCGGCGCAGGGAAATCAACGCGGCAAGGCTGTGGTCTATCCTCCCGCCGTTCGCGCAAAGCAGAATTATCTCGGTACAGCCGATTCCCAGCGCGTAGTCGATACAAAGGTCTAAATCCGTTTTGTCCTTGTTCCTCGGGTGGACGGCGCGGCGGACCGTGGGGGGAAGCGTCCCTTTCACCGAATCCATATCGCCGATTACAATATTCGGCGTAACGCCAATCGCCGCCGCAGTGTTATTGCCGCCGTCGGCGCAACGGATCATATCGTCCTTGCCGAATTTAAGCCGACGGCAAAAAATCGCCTCTTCCGCGCTGACTTTTGCCGCGCAGAAAATCCACGCCCTCATAACGCCGCTCCCTCCTCCGCGCGTTCCCGCAGCACGCGTACCGCCGCCGCCGGGTTCGGCTGTCCGAAAATCCCCGTGCCGGATACAATCACATTCGCGCCGCGCGAAGTCAACTCCGCACAGTTTTCGGCGTAGATGCCGCCGTCCACCTGCAAATCCGTATCCGCGCCGATGATTTCACGTATGACGCGGATATTGTCCACCGCTTGCCGCTCCATACTCTGCCCGCCGAAGCCGGGGAACACCGTCATTTGAAGCGCCATGTCGATTTTGCCCGCAAGGTGCGCGATTTTTTGCGGCGGCGTATCGGGATTGAGGGCGATTCCCGCCTTTTTGCCCAGCGACCGAATCAAACGGATACATTCCTCCGCGTCGTCCGGCGCCTCGATATGCACCGTGATGACGTCCGCGCCCGCAACGGAAAATTTTTCGATATACCGCAACGGATTATCAATCATCAAATGCACGTCCAAAATCAAACCCGCCGCCTTTTTGATTCCCGCAACCACGGGAACGCCAAAACTGAGGTTCGGCACAAAATGCCCGTCCATCACGTCGATATGCAGCATATCCGCGCAATGCTCGATTTTCCCGATTTCCTCCCCAAGGCGGGTAATATTTGCCGCGAGAAGCGACGGTGAAATTTTTATCATTGTTCCCACTCCTTAACCGCTTTCAATGAATTGTACAGCGTGACGTAACTTTGATACCGCGTTTCCCGAAGTTCCCCGCGCCGCACCGCCGCGATCACGGCGCAATCCTCCGCTTTCGCGCCGACGTGCGCGCAGCCGGGGAAGCGGCAATCGCCAAGCCGCGCAAACTCACGGAAGTGTGTGCGCAACTCCCCCGCCTTAACGCCGTTGATTTCAAGCAGAGAAAATCCCGGCGTGTCGATCACATACCCCTCCGGCTCCAAACGCAGCAGTTCCGCGTGACGCGTCGTATGCTTGCCCCTGGCGATTTTGCTCACCGCGCCGGTTTCGAGCGCGAAGCCCAAGCGGTTCAAAATGCTGGATTTCCCCACGCCGGAATTGCCCGCGAACGCGGTAACACCCCCTGCAATCAAGTCCCGAAGCGCGTCCGTCCCCTCGTCCCGCCCCGCGCATACCGCGATAGACGGATACCCCGCGTCGGCATAGGTACTGACGATTTCGTCCGGCAAAGCGAGGTCTGTTTTGTTCACCGCGACAATCACGCGTATGCCCGCCCGCTCAGCGGTGACGATCAGTTTATCCACCATAAAATAATCCGGATTCGGGCTTGCCGCCGCAATGACAACCACGACGTTATCCACGTTCGCCACAGGAGGACGGATGAGGAAGTTCGTGCGTTCGCGGATTTCCTCCAACGCGCCCTGTAACGGCGTTTCGTTCACGATACTGATTGCCGCCCAATCCCCCACGGCGGGGGTGATTCTCTCTCTGCGGAGCCGTCCCCGCGCACGGCACTCGGCAAGCCCGCGTTCCGTCGCGACGTAGTAAAAACCGCCGATTCCCTTGGTAACGCGCCCCTCGATCATAGCGTCACCGGCACGGTCTGCGCCAGGTTGCCGTCGTGGTACACCTGCACAACAACGGTTCCGTTCCCCGAAACGTTAAAGTTAAACGCGCCCTCCGATTTGTTATGCGACGCGTCATGGACGACTACGCCGTCCTGCACGATTTTAATCCGCGTGACTTCCCGATCCTGCGGCACGGTAATGCCGACGGATTTACTTCGCGGCTCCTGCCCCTTGCTCACCGTCAAATTGATTTTCGTGTACGCCTTGATGTTGGTGTTCGCGGCTTCGCTCTGCTCCAGCACCTCGCCCTTTGGCTTGTCGCTGTACACCTCTTTCACGGCGTCGCCCTCCAGCAAGCCGTTATCCGTGATGATTTTTTTCGCCTGCTGCAAAGACAACCCCACGACGTTCGGCATCAACACCTGCTTTTCCCCCGCGCCGCTGCTGACGTACAAGGTGACGGAATCCCCCGCCTTTACCTTGGCGTTCGGTCCCGGGGTGGTGCGGATAATCATGCCTTCCGCGATGTCGTCATTTTCCTCGTTCCGCTCCAACACAACGACCTCTTTATTTTCCAACGCCAACTTCACCTCGATAAACCCTTTGAGCGCGTAGTTTTCCAACGTAAACTCCCGCGCCCCCTCGCTGACCGTTACTTCGATTTCCAACGGCGTTTTGACGGTTTTCCCCGCCTTAGGCTCCTGCGAAAGCACCGTCCCCTCCGCGCTGTCGTTGTCAGGGATGCGTTGGGTGATTTTGACGCTGATATTCTGCGCCGCGAAACTGTCCTTTACCTCGTCGTACAATTTGCCTGTCAACTCCGGCACCGTCACCACGTCCGTCTTCCCGCCCTTGAACAAATCGGGCAGCAGTACCGCGAGCGACCCGATTACCAACGCCGCCACCACGACCACAGAGGTCACAATCGCCCATATAATTGTCTTTTTTTCGGATTTTTTCATATCGTCCTTTCCCGTCCGCTCTCCCTTGCGGCGCGGCGCGGGCTGTTCCGGCATTGCCGACGCTGCTTTTTACCGTGAACGGGTATCCGACCCTTCCTATTGTTCTTGCCGACTATATTGACGGCTCTGATGATTATGACAAGGTGTTGATTGACTTT
>JAIRSR010000133.1 GCA_031255355.1 Clostridiales bacterium | reverse complement strand
AGATACCAATACGTTTTTCCCGCGCGTGTCAATCGCGCGTTGTTGCTCGTCAGTCCATTGAATCGGCATCGCTGAAAAACTCCTCCTTGCCGCGTGTTTTTACGCTGCGGTATTTGTTGCCCGGCACGGCGGCGTCAAAGCGGCATACGCTTCCGTAAGGGCACCAATCGCAAGCGGTTTTGCCCGATACGCGGACGGGGTTCACCGCGATATTTCCGCTGATAATCCCCGCGAACGCGCTTTGCAGTTGCTTGTACGCCGTTTTGCAGACTTTGTCAAGTTGCTCCGCCGTCGCGGAGGACTTCACGGCGAACACCGGGTTGATTCCCTCCGCGATTTTTTCACTTTCCAGGAAGATTCCGCGCATTTTCAGGCTTTTTCGCACGGAATCGAGGAGTTCCTCCTCTGAAACGCCTTTTTCGGCGGCAATGACAGGCGCGTCAAATTTGTAGTACAGCATCGCGGCGGGCAGCGTCCGAACGCCCTCTTTTTTTGTGAGCGCGTCGCAAACCGCCTTGATGTACACGGGAAGTTGTATTTGAATACCGCATAAAAGTTCGGAAAAATCAATACTTTTGCCGCTTGATTTGTAATCCACAATGCTGACGTAATTCCCGCTCTCCGTCCGCAATACGTCCGCGCGGTCTACCTTGCCGCGCAACGGAATCTTTACGCCGCAGGCCTCCACCTCGATCGGCGGGAAGCAGACGGACGCGCCGCCGTCGCTCGCCGTACCAAAGGCAATCTCATAGCCGAGCGGCACAAACGGCGATTGCTTGTAAAATTCCGTGATGTTCCACGCCGTGGTTGACATAATACGCTTTACTTTTTTTGAGAGGTAACAAAAGCGAGGGGAGGAGGTGTAAAACTCGCTCAAGCGGTTTTCAAATACCGCCTGTGTCAGCGCGTCGATTTTTTCGGCGCAGAGGTCGCGCGTCACGCCGTCCCAGCCGTAAGCGTCGGCGAACGCGGAGTACGCCTCGATTACTTCGTGCATAAAGGTTCCCGCGTCCGTCGGTTCGATGCTGTACCGTTCGCGCTCCTTGGCGTTCAGTCCGTACTTCAAAAAGTAGGCGTAGCGGCACCTGTGATACTGCTCCGCGCGGGAAACGCTCCCCTTGGGAACGTCGCCGTACAGCCGCCGCGCCGTTTCCGTACTGAGCGGACGCGGCAGGTTGGTATAGTTGAGTGCGCTTGCCGCGCGGCGTAACCGCTCCGGTTGACGCGCCGCGAACCACGCGCGGACTTCCTTGTATTTTTCGCCGTCCCGCAGCATTTTGTGAAACGCGGGTGTTGCGCCCTCTGTGTAGGGGAGGATGTCCGGCTTGTCAAATACGTTATCGTCCCGCGCGGCGGCGGGGAACAGGTTGGATACCCTTTCAATAATCGTCGAGGGATACAGCGCCTTACCCTCGTTGTCCGCGATAGGATAAAACAGGAACAATTTTTCAAGCGGCGCGGTGAGCGCGGCGTAGACGACGTAATTTTCCCCCGCCTGCTTGACCACGGTATCGTCCGCGAGGGTGACGCCGGTATCCGACAGGGCGTGTCTGTCGCTGTCGGAAAGTAACCCCTCGTTCGTGTAACTCGCGGGGAATACGCCGTTTGTCACGCCCAAGACAATCACGCATTTTACATCTTGCCCCTTGAACCTGTCTACCGGGCAGATTTGCACCTCGTCGGCGGCGGGGGGGATTTGCCCGATTTCACAGCCCTCCAACCCCGCCGTCAGTACGGCGTAATATTTTTCAAAGGTGATTTGCTGACCGCCCAAAATAGAAACCATGCTGTCTATTGTGGTAATTAGGGCGTTCCACACGGCGGTTTGCGCGTTGCTTTTTTGGATTTCGCCCGATTCGCGGTACGTCTTGACTTTTTCCTCCACACGCTTGTCCGCGCCTGTTTCGTACAAAAACGCCGTAAACGCGGCGGAAATTTCCCGCACTGTTTTGCGTCCGCGAAACCGCTCTGTAAAACTGACGAGGGGACGGCGGGCGGCGTTTTTGACGGCGTTGACCGCGTCAAGTTCCCCCTGTGTGAAGCCGTTCGGCAGGAACGTCCAATCGTCGGGACTTTTCCACAATTTCGGCGTATTGCCCCGGGCGAGGACGTAATTTTCCAACAAAAAAATATCGTCTTGGCAAAGTTCCGCGCCGCAATACTCCGATTTTAGCCACGTGAACACCGCTTCGTAATTGAAGTTGTGAATTACAATGTCAAATAGCGAGAGTACGGCGCGGGTGAACGGGTGCTGAAGCGCGTTGTATTTTTCGTCCGTATGGAAAAATATTTCGTATTCGCTGAAAATATGACGCGCAAGCGGCGCGTAGACCTCCATTGCCTTGGTGACAACGGCGATTTCGCGGAAGCGGTAGCCGGACTCCCGGCAAAGGCGGCGTATGTACACGGCGGCGGCCTCGACCTCGCCGTAGTAATTGTTTGCCATGAAAATTCCAAGGTTTTTCGCGGGGTTCGCGTAAATTTCGGCAGGGTATTTGAAAAAGTTTTTTTCCAAATGCGCAAGTTCCGCGTTGGCGCGGTATTTTTTACATTCCCCGGTAAAAATATTCGGGAGTACGGTTACGCCGTGTTCTGCGGCAATCGCGAACAGGCGGCTTGCCGTTCTTTTGGACGCGTAAAAAATATCCGCGATGTTCTCCGATGGGACAAGGGAATCCGTTGCAAGCGTTACCGTTACGCTGACGGCGCGGCGGAGCAATTCCGTCACGACGGCAATTTGATTCGGCAAAAAGCCGTTGAAAGAATCTAAAATGACGTGCGCGTCACTGAATAAGCCGTGGGCGGCGATTTTCTCCGGCAGGACGGCAAGGTCGTCGTCCGCGTCGCGGGAAACGCCGCTTAGTTGACTGTTGTACGCTTCGTAAATTAAGGCAAGGTCGGTGATTTTCAACTTTAACGCGCCGCTTAGACCGTCCGCGCAGCGCAGTAAATCCGACGGCGTTACGCCGTGCCGCTTAAATTCGCCGACGGTATCCGCAAGCGTTTTGCAAAAACCCTCCGTTTCACAAGCGGAGGATAAAACGGTCAGTTTGTTTTTCAGCGTGAACAACGCCCGCCTTAGCATCATTTGCTTCCCCGCGTCGCCGAGCGTTTCACCGTATACGGGACCGACCCGCGAAAATACGCGCTGTGCCAGCCGCGCGAAACTCAAAACATCTACGCGGCTTCCCGCGCCGAGGGTGAGGATTTTGCGCTCCGTTTGCAAGGAATACTGTTCGGGAACGATATAGAGCAGGTCGCGCCCGTCCGTATCCATGATTTTTTTTATAATTTCAAAGCAGGCGGTGGTTTTTCCGCTTCCCGCCCTGCCGTAAACGATTTGAAGCGACAAAGGATTCCCTCCTACAGACCGGTTCTAAAACCATATCGCGTGAGCGGAA
>JAIRSR010000110.1 GCA_031255355.1 Clostridiales bacterium | reverse complement strand
CGTGTGCTCTTCCGATCTGTTTGTCAATGTAAATCGATTCCGGCGGTATGCCGGCTTCCCGCATTGCGATGAGTTGGCGGTCGATATTTTGCTCGGCGGTGCTTACCCTTATGTAACTGAAATTTGCCATTTTATTTTTGTCCCCCTTTTTTTAATCGGAATTTTTTAATGTTGCGCCGTGGGTCAAGCGGTGGTATAATAGATATATTCGACGTATTTACGGGCGGCGCGGGAGGGGTTCTTAATAAATTTAAGTGAAAATCAGAGGTGTGTTATGGAAAACGAACGGAATTTTGAGTATCACATTCAATTGGTGGGCAACGATTTCAACGAGGACGGCGTAATCAAGCCCTATGTTTATCAAAACATGATTCAGTACGCCGCAGAATGTCATCTGAAAAAATTGCGTCTGGATACCGATGTTATGGCGGCGCGTCAATTGGCGTGGGTGCTGGCGGGTATGACGATAGAAGCGGAACACCCGCCCGCCGGGTGCGTCCGCGTTGCGGGGCAAACGTGGCATTCTGAAACAAAGGGGCCGTATTTTCGCCGTGAGTTTATCTTTTTCGACGACGCGGGGCAGGTCGTGTTTCGCGGCGCGAGTTTTTCCGTTTTGATAGACCTTTGCAAGCGGAGCGTTTTGCGGAAGTTTACGCTTCCCGCAGCGTTGGGCAACGGCAACGGCGAATTTGTGATTGCACAGGCGAAGCCAAACTTTCGGGAAGCGGAGGCGTATGACTTCCGCGAGCGGCGCAAGGTGCGCAACAGCGATATGGACCTCCTCGGTCACGTGAACAACACCCGCTATTGTGAGTTTGCCTACGACGCGCTATCGCGGGAGGAAAAGTCCCGCGCCGTCAAGGGCGTGGCGGTGAACTTCGCGGGGGAACTGCAAAGCGATGAAACGGTCGGAATCTATAAGGGGATTCGCGGCGACGCTGTTTATATCAAGGGCGTGAGGGAATCCGACGGTAAAAAATCCTTTGACGTAGCGTTCACTTTCGCGTGATTCGGCGCGGACGCGCTGTATAAAATTTCGGCGGTATTCCATACTAACCCTATGCGGCTTCCGTTGTTTTTTACACAAATTTTAGACAAATTAAAAAAAAGGTTGAAAATTTATCAAAATGAATATATAATAGAATGAACTATTTATAATAGAATGAACACTTGTTAAGGTAAATTCGAGTGACTTAGGGGTGCGATATTTGAGTGATACTGTAAAAACACCGAAGAGAACAAAAAAACTAACGTTGCCTGTGCTTCCCTTGCGGGGGTTGTGCGTGTTTCCCTATATGGTTTTGCATTTTGACGTAGGACGCGCCAAATCCATTGCCGCGTTGGAACAGGCGATGATTGGCGACCAGAGGATTTTCCTTGTCGCCCAGCGCGACACGCAAAAGGACGAGCCTGACGCGGGGGATTTATACGATTACGGCACGGTTTCCAAGGTGAAGCAGTTGCTGAAACTCCCGGGCGGCAACATCAGAGTGTTGGTCGAGGGGCTGAGCAGGGGCAAACTGAACAAACTGACGGACGACGGCAAGTTTGCCGTGGGGGAAATACGGCAGTACCCGAACGGTTCCCCCGAACTTTCCCCCCGCTTAGAGGCAATGACGCGGAGCGCGAAAGAGATTTTTGACGAATATCTGCAAATTATCGCGAAAACGCCCATTGAAACGGTGATTTCCGTCATGAACATCAAAAACCCGGGGGAAATCGCGGATTTAATCGCGGCGAACGTCTTTGTAAATTTAGAGGATAAAATGGAAATCCTAAGTGAAATCAATATCGAGCGGCGCGTCGAGCGGCTGATTGTCATTATGCACAGGGAAAAGGAAATTGTGACGTTAGAGCGCGATATTTCCAACAAAGTCAAGGCGAAAATCGACAAAAACCAAAGGGAATATTACCTGCGTGAGCAGGTCAAAATCATACAAACCGAACTTGGCGAAAAAGACGGCATTAACGCCGAAGTCAAGGCGTACAAACAAAAAATCGCCAAATCCGGTATGCCGAAAGCGGCGGCGGATAAGTTGACGGCGGATGTAGACCGTTTGGCGAAAATGCCCGCCGGTATGAGCGACAGCGCGTTGCTGAAAACCTATTTGGATACGGTGTTATCGCTGCCGTGGCGCACAAAAACCAAAGAAAATTTCGATATAGACCGCGCCGCGAAAATCTTGGACGCGGAACATTACGGTTTGGAAAAGGTCAAGGAGCGGATTATTGAATTTCTCGCCGTCCGTCACCTCGCGAAAAACGTCAAGGGGCCGATTCTCTGCTTGGTCGGGCCGCCGGGCGTGGGGAAAACCTCCGTCGCCAAAAGTATCGCGCGGGCGATGCGCAAAAAATACGCGAGAATGTCCCTCGGCGGCGTGCGCGACGAAGCGGAAATCAGAGGACACAGAAAGACGTATATCGGCGCGATGCCCGGGCGGATTATCTCTGCTTTGCGTCACGCCAACAGCGCGAACGCTATGATTTTGCTTGACGAGATAGACAAAATGAGCGGCGACTTTCGCGGCGACCCCGCGTCGGCATTGCTGGAAGTGCTGGACAGCGAGCAGAATTTCGCCTTTGCGGATCACTATATCGAGGTGCCGTTCGACCTTTCCGATGTGATGTTCGTCACCACGGCAAATTCACGTGACGCGATTCCGCGTCCGTTGCTTGACAGAATGGAAGTCATTCAAATTTCCGGCTATACGGAGCGTGAAAAAGCGGAAATCGCCTCGCGCTATATCATTCCGAAGCAAAAGCGGGCGCATGGTATTACGGCGGCAAGGCTGAACATCACCGACGGCGCGGTGTACGATATTGTCAATAATTACACCAAAGAGGCGGGAGTGCGGGAATTAGAGCGGCGCGTCGCGAAAATATGCCGCAAAGCCGCGCGGAATATCGTGGAGCAAAACGTGAAA
>JAIRSR010000067.1 GCA_031255355.1 Clostridiales bacterium | reverse complement strand
TGGTGTATATGCAAAGAGCCGGCTTGTATACGATCTGGAAGTCCGGCGCGCGCGGAACCGCTGGCGAAGCAGCCGGCGAAGCAGCCGGCGAAGCCGCCGCGAAGCCGTTGGCGAAGCCGCCGAAGCCGTAAGGAGCCGTTGGCGAAGCCGCTTTTTTGCGGAATTTTGTGATAATGCTTGCGCAACCGTAATAACAATAGTATAATAGATTTGCGTGTTTTGGATTTGGGTGTAATAAATTCAAACAAAACAGACCTGTTCGGCAACCTAAGCACGAGCGGAAAAAATACCGCTTTCGCCGCCGTGTTTTAGGCTGTCGGACAGGTCTTGATAAAAAGGGGGAAAGACATTGTCTGACCTATTTCGCCTTGGAATAGATGTAGGGTCAACAACAGTAAAACTCGTATTGTTGGACAATGACTCGAATATAGTATACAGCGAATACCAACGTCATTTTTCCGATATTAAAATGGCGGTTTCCGCGTTGCTCGAACACGCGGCCGCCGCTATGCCGCGCGTCAACGCGACCGTGGCGGTTACGGGTTCGGGCGGGTTGCTGCTCTCGGAACCGCTCGGGCTGCGGTTCGTCCAAGAGGTGGTCGCGACCAAAGCCGCCGTAGCCGCGCGGCTTCCGCAAGCGGACGTCGCGATAGAGTTGGGCGGTGAGGACGCGAAAATCCTGTACTTTACCGACGGCGTGGAACAGCGCATGAACGGCACTTGCGCGGGGGGGACCGGGGCGTTTATCGACCAAATGGCGGCGTTGCTCAAAACGGACGCGGCGGGGTTGAACGCGCTCGCGAGCCGTCACACCGCGCTGTATCCCGTCGCGGCGCGTTGCGGCGTTTTCGCGAAGTCTGACGTTCAGCCGCTGCTCAACGAGGGCGCGGCAAAAGAGGACGTTGCCGCGTCCGTACTGCAATCCGTTGTGACGCAAACGATCAGCGGGCTTGCGCAGGGCAGGCCGATTCAAGGGAATATTGTGTTTTTGGGCGGGCCGCTGCATTTTATGCCGCAACTCCGCAAGCAGTTCGGCGCGGCGTTGGCGGGGGAGGGCAACGCTTTTTGGCACCCCGAAAACGCGCAATTGTTCGTCGCGCTCGGCGCGGCGGTACTTTCGGACGGCGACGCGGCAGACCTCAGTGTTTTAAGCGAACGCGTGAAAAACAGCCCGCCCGCCGCTACGGAAATTACGCGTATGCCGCCGCTGTTTGCAACGCGTGACGACTTGGCGGCGTTCAACACGCGTCACGGCGGGAACGCGGCGCGGCGCGGCGATTTGCAAGATGCGCACGGCGGTTTGTTTTTCGGGCTGGACGTAGGTTCCACTACCATAAAGGCGGCGTTGATCGACGGCAACGGCGCGTTGTTGTACACCCACTACGCCCGCAATGAGGGGGACCCCGTCGGCGGCGCGGTGAAATTACTGCGGGAGTTATACGGCTCGATGCCGCGCGGCGCGTATATCGCCAACGCCTGTGTGACGGGCTACGGCGAGGCGTTGCTCAAAACCGCGCTCAATATCGGCGAGGGGGAAATTGAAACCATCGCGCACTATAAGGCGGCGGATTTTTTCTGCCGTGGGGTGGACTTCATCATTGACATCGGCGGACAAGATATGAAGTGTATGAAAATCAAAAACGGCGTGATTGATAGCATTATGCTGAACGAAGCGTGTTCCTCGGGCTGCGGCTCGTTTATACAGACTTTTTCGGAATCGCTGGGCATGACGCCGGACAGTTTCGCGCGGGAGGCACTCACCGCCGAACAACCGGTGGATTTGGGTACGCGGTGTACCGTGTTTATGAATTCCCGCGTCAAACAGGCGCAGAAAGAGGGCGCGTCCGTCGGCGACATCAGCGCGGGGCTTTCCTATTCTGTGGTGCGGAACGCGCTGTACAAGGTCATCAAACTCCGCGACCCCGCCTTAATGGGCGACAAAATCGTGGTGCAGGGCGGCACCTTTCACAACGACGCGATTTTGCGCTGTTTTGAGTTGGTGACGGGAAAGCAGGTGGTTCGGCCGGACATCGCGGGTGTTATGGGCGCGTTCGGCGCGGCGTTGATCGCGCGGGAGCGTTACGGCGGCGGGGAGTGCGGTATGCCCGGGGCGGAGGAGTTGGACGGATTTCGCGGCGAAACTACCCTTTCGCGCTGTAAGCGTTGCGGCAACAGGTGTTTGCTTACCGCCACTTCCTTTGCCAACGGAAAGACCTTTGTTTCGGGCAATCGGTGTGAGCGGGGCGCGAAAACGGAAAAAACGGCGGCGCGGGATTTGCCCGATTTGTACGATTACAAATACAGGCGGTTGTTCGACTACAAGCCGTTGCACCCCGACATCGCGAAGCGGGGGGCAATCGGGATCCCCCGCGCTTTGAATATTTACGAAAATTACCCCCTGTGGTTTACGTTTTTCACGGAGTTGGGCTATTCGGTGCATATCTCTGACCGAAGCAGTCACGACCTGTACAAAAAGGGCATGGACACGATCCCGAGCGAGAGCGCGTGTTACCCCGCGAAGTTGGCGCACGGACACATCAGTAATTTAATCGCGCGGGGGATCAAAACGATTTTTTACCCCTGTATTCCTTATGAGCAAAAGGAGTACGCCGACGCGGGGAATCATTTTAACTGCCCGATCGTCACCTCGTACCCCGAGGTAATCTACAATAATATGGACGAAACGCGGGAGGACGGCGTAGTGTTTTTGCGTTCGTTTTTGTCCCTCGAAAGTAAACGCGCGTTCGCGCGGCAGATGTATTTGACGCTAAAGCGGTTCGGCGTTACGCGGCGGGAAGTCGCCCGCGCCGCAAAGGTTGCGTTCGGTGAGTTCGCGCGGTTCAAGAGCGACATTCGCGCAAAGGGGGAGGAGACCGTCGCGTGGCTGAGGAGCAACAACGCCAAGGGGATCGTGTTGGCGGGCAGGCCGTACCACGCCGACCCGCTGGTCAACCACGGCATACCGCAAATGGTGAACACCCTCGGCTTTGCGGTTCTGACGGAGGACAGCGTCGCGCACCTCGGCAAACTCAAGCGCGGCCTTCGCGTGGTAGACCAATGGGCGTACCATACACGGCTGTACCAAGCCGCCGCCTATGTGACGGAGAATCCCGACTTGGAACTGATTCAACTGAACTCGTTCGGCTGCGGGTTGGACGCGGTGACGACTGACCAAGTGCAGGAAATCCTCGCCTCGTGTGAAAAACTATATACCACGCTGAAAATCGATGAAGTTTCCAGCCTTGGCACGGCGCGGGTGCGGATTCGTTCCCTCAAGGCGGCGGTGGAGGAACGCGGCAAAAACGGATTTGCCGCGCGGGAGGTCTGCGGGTACACCGTGGAAAGGAAAATTTTTACAAAAGAGATGCGGAAGCGGCATACCGTTATTTTCCCGCAAATGAGCCCGGTGCATTTTAGTCTGTTGGAAACGGCGTTTCAAGCGAACGGCTACAACGCGGTTGTGTTGGACAAGGCGACGGCGGAGGATGTGGAGGTGGGGCT
>JAIRSR010000045.1 GCA_031255355.1 Clostridiales bacterium | reverse complement strand
GAGTACGCGGAAAACACCGTCAAGGGGTTTCGGAAAGATGTAAGCGGGTTGCTGAGTTTTTTGGAGGGGCGGCGCGGCGCACTGACCAAAGAGGAGTTGATCGCGTACAAAAAAACGCTGGAGCAAAGGCTTGCGCCCGCCAGCGTCAACCGTCATATCGCGTCGCTGAACAAGTTTACAGCGTGGCTCGGGCTGTCCGGTCTGACGCTGAAAACGCTGAAAATCCAAGAGCCTACCACGGAGGATAAGGCACTCACCGTGCGGGAATTTGATAGGCTTCTCACCGCCGCCGTGTCGCGCGGCAAGCACAAACTCGCCTTGATTTTACTGACGTTGGCGGGGACGGGGCTGCGAATCGGGGAGTTGAAATTCGTCACCGCCGAAGCGGTGAAAAACGGCGCGGCGGTGGTGCGGCACACGGGTAAAATCCGCGCGGTGATTCTGTCGGAGGAGTTACAACGGCATTTGACGGAGTTTCGCGCGGCGCGGAGGATCGTATGCGGGCCGCTGTTCACGGGCAGCGGCGGGGCGGCGATTTCGCGCTCGTATGTCGCGCGGGAGATGAAAAAAATGGCGCGGCTGTGCGGCGTAGACCCCGCTAAGGCCTTTCCGCATAACCTGCGCCATTATTTCGCCAGACGGTTCTTGGAATCCGGCTGCCCGCTGTCCGATTTGGCGGACGTACTCGGGCATAAGAGCGTAGACACCACGCGCCGCTACCTCCGCGTAAACGCGGCGGCACAACGCCGCCAGTTGGCAAAGATGAAACTTCTGCCCGTCGGCAAACGGTACCGCGACTTTTCCGTACAAATGATTATTTGAAAAATACTTATTTCCCAAACACACCTTTCCCAAACACACCCCAACCGCGTTTTTTAGAGCCTGTCTAAAATCTTCCGCGCGTCGGGTCTGTTTGCCGTCCGCGCTATTTGCCCCATTTGAACCATTTGCGCTTGGACGCGATGTTTCTGTACCTGCCCGCGCCCGCTTGCTTGATGTAATTTTGCACAATTTCATTTGCTTCCTCAATGACGGCGGCGTTGCATACCGCCGCTTCGTCGCCGCGCAAAATGAAAATGGCCTGCTCGATATTCTTACTTTTTATGTCGTGAATGATTACCGCTCTTTTCGCGCCCTGATTCGCCATGTTCATCACCTCCACAAAGGTAGTATCGCCAAAAATATCCCAAATTATACCTAGGGCGTGTTTGGAAAATACCGCGCACGTGCCTTTGCGGAAAAATTTCCGCGATTTTTCCGCAAAAATTTGTGAATCATAAACAAATTATAATTAAAAATTTTAGCAAAATCTCACGAAAATTTTTCTCACAAAATCACATACGCCTATTTCCCAAACACCCCCTAATATGATAATGATACCTAATATGATACCCGGTGATTACGGCGCGACCACCGTCGCGGCAACCACCGTCATATCGTCGTCGATCCGTTGATTTTTCCTCCGCGCCGCTTCCTCCAAAATGCGCTCCGCCATTGCTTGCGGGGCGGCGGCGTCCAACTGTGAGAGGTACCCGCCGAGCCAACTGTCCGCCGCGTTGTGAACGCCGTCGCTTACCATAATGACGCAATCGCCGCGCTCCAGCGTTTTGCCGGAGATTTCCACGTCCACGTCGCTGAGGATTCCGACGGGAAGCGACGAGGAATTTATCTGCTCCACTCTTTTGCCGCGCTTGATAAAGGAAGCGTTCGCGCCGATTTTGATAAACTCCGCCTCGCCGCTGAACAGGTCTAAAATGGTAAGGTCAATCGTGGCGAAACATTCTGCGGTGGTTTTTACGCGCAGCGCGGAATTGATAATTTTAATCGCCGTGTGCTTGTCAAAGCCCGCGCCCAAAAGTTGCTCCAGCATGGTGACGGTGACGCGGGACTGTCCCGCCGCCTGCGTGCCGCTGCCCATGCCGTCACTTAGCGCGAGGACGTATTTTCCGTCGCATACGCGCGTGTAACTGTAGTTATCGCCGCTCTCGCTCTGTCCGTCTTTCGCCCTGCACGCCGCGCCGCACGCTACGGCGAATTTTTCCTTTTCCACGAGGTAGAGTTCACAGCGCGTCCCGCCCCGCTCCCGCGCGCAAGCGGCTTCGCGACATTCCATTTCCCGCCCGATTGCCCCGGACACGGTAGGAACGACCGCTTCCGCGCACTGTTTGCCGTCCGCGCAACGTTTCATTTTGACGGACGCTTCATAGCGGCCGTAGTTGTTTTTGACGACGCTCACCTCGCGCCGCTTCAAACCCGCCCGCGCCAACGCGGAAGCCACGCGCTGTTCCAGTAAATCGTCAAAGGCGACCGCGCTGTCGAGTTCCGACGCGAGGCCGTCAATAATCCGCGACATTCCGGTGAACTGTTCGGCGGTCAGTTCCTGACTTTCGGCGACCCTCTGCCGCCAGCGCGTATCCAGCCTGTACTGCCCGTACACGCGGTTCAGTTCGGCGACCAAATCATCGACCTTGATACACTTGCTTCGGAACTGTTCGGGCAAATGAGAAGGCTCCGCTTTGCCGCCGCTTCGGAACACCGGCGCGAGTTTCATCATCGCGTCATAGGTGGCGTTGAACTGTTTTTCCCAACACACGAACCGCAAGCCGCACTTGCGGCATACCTTGTCCGCCGCTTTGTCGAAAAGCGCGGTAACGTCCGCAGGATTTTCCGCCTGTTCGGGACGCGCGATGCCCGAAAACGTCCCCGCGAGCCCGCCGAACGCCGCCGCCACGCCGCGCAATTTTTGCGTGATGAATTTCACCGCGCCCGCGCCGCGCTTGCCCGTCCCGCCGAGGACGCTCTCCGCTTCGGCAACGACGGACGTCGGAAGCAAACAAAACAGCGCGATAGCGAGGCACAGTTCCAAAACGCCGAAAGTACCGCCGTCAAAGCCGCCTAAGTACATGGAAAGTACGGCGTTCGCGACGAAAAAGCCGAGGGCGGCCCCCGCCTTATCAAACCGCCGCATCAGCCCCGCCGCCAAGCCGCAAAAGCCGAAAACGCCGGCAATCGCGGTCACGGGGAACCGCGAAACGCCGTACAACACGCCCAACGCCACGCCGCCCGCCGCGCCCGCCGAAACGCCGCCCGCCAACGCGAACAGCATAATCAACGCCGCCGCTAAGGAGTTGCCGAGGGCAAGCCCGCCGATTTTTATGGTGGAAAGCCCTAAGGCGCACAGCACGGCGACGACGGACAGCCCCGCGATTTCATCGACGGACGCGGCGGCGGCAATGCCGGGGGCGGCGGGGCGGTCGCCTGCGGGGAACAACACCCGCGCCGCGCTTTGCGTCAACCGCGCCGCAACCACACAGCAAGCACTCTCCAGCACCAACATCAACACGTCATACGGCGCGAAGCCGTACCGCGCGGAAAAAATCACGCCGGAAATCAAAAGCGACACCCCCGCCATGCCCGAAACGGTATAATTTTTCCGCCGATCGGTCAAAGCGGATACCGATAGGTAAATCAAGCCGAACAGCACGTAGGTCAGCAGGTACTTCGCGAACGGCACGGACGCGCCGGAGGTGAGAACGCCGAGCAACCCCGCTGCGGCAACGGCGATATAACGCCATGACGGTGTTTTGTCGTTGGCGATATACGCGGCGAGGACGGCAGGTCCAAAGGGCGCCGCCATGTCAAAGGCGACCACCCGCCCCAACAGAAACACGACGATTACCCCCGCCGCGTGACGCGCGGACAGCGTCCCCGCGCGTCCTCCCTTGATATGATACTGTGAAAAAATATGTATTTTATTCAAAGATAGTCCCCCTTCTTATCTGTTATATATGACTTGTCCTGTTTCCGAACAGGTCTATTATAATATATATGGTGTGAAATAATTGTCATTTTTTAGGAAAAATAAAAATTTTCAAAAAAATTTGCTTTTATGAAAATATAATGGTATAATAGACCTGTTCGGGAACAGTTCCGCAACGCGAGGAACCCCTGCGGGAACACGCGGCGGACAAAATCGATGAGGGATTAAATGATGATAGGTTTATTGTTGGAAATAGTTTCATACATGTTACTTGGCGCCGCGCTTGGGGCGCTGCTCTTTACCTTTCGGGGCAGGCTGGGCTTTTTCCACGGCGTGTTCACGTCCGCCGGGGCGTTGCTGCTCTCCGCCGTCGTGAACATTTACCGCGCCGGGCGGCTGAGCGGGACGAACATCATTTTAGCGCAAATAGACGAAGCCGCCGCGCTGATCGGGCAGGCACTCGAATCATTACCGCCCGGGCAGGCACAGCGGGTGTTCGGCGTGTTCGCCGCGGAACACCTCACCGTGGTCAAGGAACTGTATACCGTGATGTTTCCGTCCATTTTAATATTAAATACGCTGTTGCTCAGTTACGCCGCTTACATGGCGGTGAAGCAGGTTTTGGCGTTGCTGAAAAGGGACGTTTCACGGCACCCGAAATTTTCAGAGTTGAAATTACG
Organism: Clostridiales bacterium; assembly: GCA_031255355.1. Lineage (GTDB taxonomy): Bacteria > Bacillota > Clostridia > Monoglobales > Firm-18 > JAIRSR01. The sequence continues at coordinate 1,961 of JAIRSR010000045.1, read as the reverse complement.
GCGTTCTGCGGCGGTTGCGCTTGGCGTTTCCTACCTATTGCCGCTGCTTGCGCCGCGTCATATCGTTTTCGCGGCAATTTCCAACATCACGGTGGTGATTAGCGGCGTTGCGTTTGTATGCGGCTTGTCGTTTGCCGATTTCAAAGTGCGGCGCGTTCTGAAAAGCGCGTGGATTCGTCTGACGGTTTACATTGCGGCGTTTTTTGTCGTTTCGGTAGCGTTGCCGTTGCTCATGCTCGGGTTCGCGCTGATTGCGGTCGCGGACGCGTTTTTGGATTTTCGCGGGTTGCGCCGCCGGGAGGTGAGTGACGATGGACAATAAAGGGTTTATCAAAAGAGCAACGGCGGGAGTGAGAATATACTTCACGGTGATTTCCGTATTCGCCGCGCTGTCCTTTATCAGAGGTGATTTTTACGTCGGGACGGTGGAGTTGATGATCCTCACCGCGCTCGGGATCCACTACGCGATGAACAAAAAGGAAAAGCAACGGCAAATTACAAGTTATATTGAGAATCTAACCTTTCATTTGGACAGCGCCACGCGGGATTCCATGCTGAACTTCCCGCTTCCCATGCTGATTATGTCGCTCTCCGGCACGGTGATTTGGTACAATCGGCGGTTTTTGAGCATCGCGGGGGAGGAAATCCTCGAAAAGCCCATTCAGTCAGTGTTCCCCAACTTGCAGTTGCTGAAAATTCTGGAGCGGAAAAACGACGTTTCCATTCATCTGGAGCATGACGGCAAGCACTATCAAATTGTGGGCAACATCGTACACCATACGGAAAAGAACGGTTCGGACTACTCTATCGCGCTGTATTGGATCGACCGTACACCGGAGTATGAATACGAGGCGCGGTATCAAGACGGCAAAATCCTCTCCTGCGAACTGATGATTGACAACTTAGAGGATTTAATGAAAAACACGCCGGAGGAATCCCGCGCAAGCCTTACCGCCGCCGTAGAGCATAAAATTTCCGCTTGGGTGAGCAAAACCGGCGGGGTGTCGCGCAAGTATGAAAAGGACAAATACCATATCATTTTTGAGCATAAAAGCCTACAGGGGATTATCGACGCGAAGTTTGAAATTTTGGACGCGGCGCGGGAGGTTCAAGACGGCAACAAAATCCCCGTAACGCTGAGTATCGGAATCGGCATGGGCGGCGGCGCGCGCGACAGCGACGCTTACGCTAAGGCGGCGATCGATATGGCGTTGGGCAGGGGCGGCGACCAAGCGGTCATTAAGGACAACGATAACTTCCGCTTTTTCGGGGGACGCTCGGAGGGGTTCGAGAAAATCACCAAAGTCAAGCCCCGCGTGGTGGCACACGCGCTGCGGGAATTGATTGACAGCGCGGATACCGTGTTCGTCATGGGGCATAGAGCGCCGGACCCTGATTCCATCGGCGCGGCGGTGGGCATTTCCCGCATGGTGCGGAACAGAGGGATTAAGGCGCATATCGTCGCGGGGCAAATCCCCGGCAGGTGCAATGAGATTGTCGCGTCGCTTAGCGGCGACGAGGCGTACCACGGCGTGTTTATCACCGAAACCGCCGCGTTGCAGATGTTCGACGGCAATTCCCTGTTGATTGTCGTGGATACGCACAACCCGGACTTAGTGGAATCCCCGCGCTTACTCGGCGCGGTAAGCGATAAAGTCCTCATCGACCACCATAGGCGGGGGGAGCGTTTTATCAGCGACACCGCTTTGACGTACCATGAGCCGTATGCTTCGTCCACCTGTGAAATGGTGACGGAAATTTTACAATATATGGAAGAACACCCCGCGCTGTCCGTCAGCGAGGCACAGGCGCTTTACGCGGGAATCGCGATTGACACGAAGTATTTCACTGTAAAAACAGGGGTGAGGACGTTTGAAGCGGCGTCGTTTTTGCGTCGGCTCGGGGTGGACACCTCGGCGGTGAAGTTGATGTTCCAAAGCGATATGGAGGATTACATCAAA
>JAIRSR010000014.1 GCA_031255355.1 Clostridiales bacterium | reverse complement strand
GAAAGAGGGCGCGAGGGTCAAAGCCGTCAACACGCGGGATTGAGCGGAAAAACGGCGGCGAACCGCTGTGTAAATTGCTACTTGCTATTTTTGCGCAAGGTGTGTTATAATAAATACAAGTAATGTTTGAAAGGATTTGAAAGGATGGGTTTTTTCATGTTTGGCTTGGGCGAGGATATAGGAATCGACCTCGGCACCGCGTCGGTGCTTGTCTATATAAAGGGAAAGGGAATCGTGTTAAAAGAGCCGTCCGTGGTGGCAATGGACACGTCCACAAAGACGCTTTTGGCGGTCGGCGAGGAAGCGCGGCGTATGCTCGGCAGAACGCCGGGAAACATCGTCGCGATTCGTCCGCTGCGCGACGGCGTGATTTCCGATTACAACATGACGGAACGTATGCTGCGGTACTTTTTGGACAAAATCTGCAAACGGCGCATCTTTAAGCCGCGCGTGATTATTTGCGTACCAAGCGGCGTTACGGAAGTCGAGGAACGCGCGGTAATCGACGCGGCAATGCAGGCGGGCGCGAGTAAGACGTATCTGATCGAGGAGCCGATCGCGGCGGCAATCGGCGCGGGGATTGATATTTCCCGCCCGTGCGGTAACATGATCGTGGATATCGGCGGCGGCACGACGGACATTGCCGTGATTTCCCTCGGCGGGATTGTGGTGAGCGAATCCATCAAAGTCGCGGGGGATAAGTTTGACGAGGCGATTATCAAATACATCCGAAAGAAACACAATATACTCATTGGCGAAAGGACTGCCGAGGATATGAAAATCAAAATCGGCTGTGTTTTCAAGGGCGGCGGCGGAGAGTACGAGGAAAAATCCATGGACATCAGAGGACGAAGTTTGGTCTCCGGGCTGCCCAAAACAATCACGGTAACGTCCGGCGAAATGCTGGAGGCGTTCGACGAATCCGCCGCGTCCATTGTAGAGGCGGTCAAGGCGGTGCTGGAAAATACGCCGCCTGAATTGGTGGGCGACATCAGCACCTACGGCATTTTAATGACAGGCGGCGGTTCCTTGGTCAGCGGGTTGGACAGGCTAATCGCCCATGAAACGGGAATCGGCACGAGGGTTGCGGAGGATGCTGTTTCCTGCGTGGCAATCGGTACTGGCAAGGCGTTGGAGAATATTAGTTTTCTACAGGAGAGCAAATCGCGCCGAAACTAATTGACATCGGCGTGAATATTCCCCTCTTGTTATGCGGATAATAACAATAGTAGTTATCCGTACACAAGGGGGTTGTTGCGTCATGAAAGGTTTGATTATGGCGGGCGGCGAGGGGACGCGGCTGCGGCCGCTCACCTGCGGCAAGCCAAAGCCTATGATCAACGTTATGGGGAAGCCCGTCATGGAATACATCATTACTTTGATGAAAAACGCGGGTATTACCGATATTGCGGTGACGCTGATGTATATGCCGCAAGCGATTACGGAGTATTTCGGCGACGGCGGCCGCTTTGGTGTGCGCCTGAATTACTTTATTGAGGAAACGCCCCTCGGGACGGCGGGCAGTGTGAAAAACGCGGAGGCGTTTTTGGACGACACCTTTCTCATCATCAGCGGCGACTGTCTGACGGATATAGACCTGCGCCGCGCCGCTGAATTTCACAGGGAAAAGCGGTCGGAGGCGACCCTTGTTCTGACCGCCGTTGAAAACCCTTTGGAATACGGTATTGTTGTAACGGACAAGCGCGGCGCGGTGGTGCGGTTCCTCGAAAAACCAAGTTGGAGTGAGGTGTTTTCCGACACCGCGAACACGGGCATTTATATTTTGAATCCGTCCGCGCTCCGCTATATCCCGGCGGGAACGCCGTATGACTTCAGCAAGGATTTGTACCCGAAAATGCTTGCGGACGGCGCGGCGGTGTATGGTTGTGTCGCCGGCGGATATTGGTGCGACATCGGCGACCTTACGGCGTACCGCGCGTGTCATTTTGATATTTTAGACAAAAAAGTCAATATCGATATTGGCGCGGAGCCGCGCGGCGGCGTTTACGTTTGCGAACACGCGGAGGTTGCGCGGGACGCGGAGGTGCACGCGCCCTGTTATATCGGGGACGGCGCGGTCATACACAGCGGCGCGAAACTCCTGCCGTACAGCGTAATCGGCGGCGGCAGCCGAATTTTCGGCGGCGCGTCCGTCAAGCAAGCGGTGTTGCAAAAAATGGTATCCGTGGGCAAGGGGGCGCAAATCAGAGGCGGTGTGATTGCCGACGGCGCGGCGATCGGTGCGCGTTCCTTGGCGTTGGAAGGCTCTGTCATTGGCGAAAAGACGCGGATCGGCGACTCGTGCGAGGTGAAAAACAACATCAAAATCTGGCCCGGCAAAACCATTGCCGATGAAACGGTGGTCAGCGGGAATCTTGTGTGGGGCGGCAATTTCAGCAAACGGCTGTTCGGCGAAAACGGCGTGACGGGGGAAATCAACGCGGACGCTACCCCCGAATTTGCCGCGCGGCTCGGCGCGGCGTTCGGCGCGTCGGGCAAACACGCGGGGCTGTCCGTCAGCGGCGCGTCGGGCGGGGCGGCGGACATGCTGCGCGGCGCGTTTGTTTCAGGCTTGCTGTCGGCGGGGGTGCGGGTGTACGACCTCGGCGGCGTTACGTTGCCGGAAGCGCGGCGCGGTATACCGTTTTACGGCTTGGGCGGCGGGGCGCATCTGTCGGCAACGGAAGCGGACGGCGAAACGCGCTTGCGCATCACCTTTTTGAATCCGCGCGGCTGCGACATTTCCCGCGACGCGGAGCGGAAAATAGAAACTCTGTTCGCGCGGGAGGATTTTGTCCGCTGTGAGCCGTCCGTCATACGGGGCGTTACCGCCCTTTCCGAATATCCGCTGTACTACGCGCGGGAACTGTTTAACGAACTGAACCGCGAGGGCGGTCTGCGGCTGACCGTCGCGGTAGAGGGCTGTGACCGCTTGCGGGAACTGCTTACCGCGCTCGGCGCGGAGGTGTCTGACGGCGGGCGGGGCATAGTGACGGCGAAAATCGACGGCACGGAGGAGCGTCTGGCGTTGATCGACGAGTTGGGGCGGACAATCGCGGGTGAAAAATATGCCGCTCTCGCCGCGCTGATTGCCGTCAAAACAGGCGGAAAAACAGTGGCGGCGCCGGTTTGCGGTTCCGCCGTTACGGAGAAAATCGCGGCGCGGTACGGCGCGGCTGTCGTGCGGTGCAAGTCGGGGAACGCGCATAGGATGGACTGTATGCTGCGGCATAACGCGTTGCAGTTTCGTCTGATGTACGACGCGGTTTACGCGTTCGCGCGGATTTGCGTCCTGCTGAGCGCGGAGGGGCTTCGCCTGTGTGACGTAGCGGACGAAATCCCCGAGGTTTACATGACGGAGCGGGAAGTTCCGTGCGACGCGGGCAAAAATGGCAAGGTCATCCGCGCGATTGCGGATCACGCGCAATCCGGCAGGATTGAACTTGAGGAGGGCGTGAAAATCCTCCGTGACGGCGGTTGGGCGCTCATCCTCCCTCACGCGGAAAAACCCGTGTGCAGAGTGATTTCAGAGGGGCAAAGCGCGGAGTTCGCTGCGGAATTGTGTGATATTTATATCCGGGAAGTGGAAAAATTCGCGAAATAATTGATTTATTGTTTCAATTATGGTATACTAATTAAATATGCTTGAAATATGCTTGAAATATGATTGAAAAATAATCAAATATACTTGGAAAATCACAAAATATGTTTTACAGAAACGCGGACGCTTTTCGGCGTTCCGCCTACTTACGGCAAACGGTAAACTATGGCGCGTCCGATGATTCGTTCGTAATGACCGGGCGCACCCTAAATAAATAAACATGGAGGATTAGAAGTGTTAAAAAAACAAAAATTGAAGATTATCCCGCTGGGGGGCATGGATGAAATCGGCAAAAACCTAACGGTTTTTGAGTACGGGAACGACCTCCTTGTACTCGATTGCGGGCTGGCGTTCCCTGATGATGAGATGCTGGGCGTAGACCTCGTAATCCCCGATACAACGTACCTTGTGAAAAACAAGGCGAAAATCCGCGGGATTGTGCTGACGCACGGGCATGAGGATCATATCGGTGCGCTTCCCTACGTGCTTCGGGAGATTGATTGCCCCGTCTACGGCACGCGCTTTACCTTGGGATTGGTCACGAACAAACTCAAGGAACACGGACTCGCGGCGAAAACGAAGTTAAAGCCGGTGTCGCATGGGGATACCATTCGTCTGGGTGAATTTAAGGTGGAGTTTATCCGCAGTAACCACAGCATCCCGGACGTATCGTTCCTCGCCATTACCACTCCGGTCGGCGTGGTCTTGCACACGGGCGACTTCAAAATCGACCCCACGCCCATAGACGGCAGTATGATTGACCTTGCGCGAATCGGCGAGTTGGGCAAACAGGGCGTTTTGGTTTTGATGTCGGACAGCACCAACGCGGAGCGTCCCGGGTATACCATGAGCGAGAGCAGTGTCGGCGGCGCGTTCGACGATATTTTCACGGCAAACAGGCACAAGCGCATTATTGTCGCGACGTTCGCGACCAACGTACACAGGGTACAGCAAATCATCAACTGCGCCCACCAATACGACAGGAAAATCGCGGTATCGGGCAGGAGCATGATTAACGTGATTTCCGTCGCGATAGAGTTAGGCTACATGAAAGTACCCAAGGGCATTATCATAGATATTGACGAAATAGCGAAGTACCCGCCCGAAAAACTTGTGATTATCACGACGGGCAGCCAAGGCGAAACGTTGAGCGCGTTGACGAGGATGGCATTTTCCGACCATAAAAAAATCAAAGTCGGCCCCGGGGATACGGTGCTTATTTCCGCGACCCCCATACCGGGCAACGAAAAATCCGTGTTCCGCGTCGTGAACGAACTGTTTAAGCGCGGCTGTGAGGTGATTTATGAATCCCTTGCCGAAATCCATGTTTCCGGCCACGCCTGCGGTGAGGAACTGAAACTGATCCTCGGCTTGGTCAAGCCGAAGTATTTTATCCCCGCGCACGGGGAGTACAGGCACCTCATGCGCCACGCGGCGCTGGCGGGGAAAATGGGCGTGAACAAGCGGAATATTTTCCTCATGGGGATTGGGCAGGTAATGGAGGTCAACGACGAGAGCGCGAAAATCACCGGCGTGGTTCCCTCGGGGAAAGTATTGGTGGACGGGCTTGGCGTGGGCGACGTAGGCAATATTGTACTGCGGGACAGAAAGCACCTTGCGGAGGACGGCATTATCGTGGTCGTCGTCACAATCGCGTCGGATAACAAGGACGTTGTTTCCGGCCCGGACGTGATCTCGCGCGGCTTTGTGTATATGCGCGAAAGTGAGGATTTAATCGAGGAAATCAAGGTCTGCGCACGGCAATCGTTGGAAAAATCCAGAGGGAAAAAAATCAAGGATTGGAACACGCTAAAGGGGAATGTGAAAAACGACCTCAGCGATTTTCTGTACGACAAAACCAAAAGAAAACCAATGATATTGCCTGTGATTATGGAAATATAACAGCGCGGAGATTTTAGACAGGCTCTTGGGGTTTGTCTGAACTTCCTACAGGGGAGTTTAGGCAAACCCTTTATGATGTTTTTAGATAGGCTCTTGCGCCCGATACTGTTTTGGCGTTACATGCGCCTCGCGCCGGAACACGTAACTGAAGTACGCGTTGTCGAAAAACCCGCATTCGCTCCCGATTTGCGCGACGCTTAAATTGGTGACGCGCAGTAGGTTTTTTGCCTTTTCCAGCCGTAACATCAAGATGTATCTGTTCGGGGTCACGCCGAACGCGTCCTTGAACACTTTGTAGAAATAATTGGCGCTCAGTCCCGCGCGTCGGGCAAGGGCGTTAATGTCTATGTCAGAGGTAAAATTCTCTCTGATATGGCTTGCCGCCCGCTGCACGGACGCGTGATAGCGCACACACGCGATTTTATCCTCCGAAGCCGCACTGTACAGCGCGTGGAGCAGCCTGTATAAATCGGACTTCAACAGCAAAACGTCGTTCGCCGCGCAATTGTCGCGGATCCTCCGCATAATCTCGCCCGCCCCCGCGCTTTTTTCGGCGGGAAGTTTGCCGGGGATTCCGTCGAGTATCTTATTTTGATAGTTCTTTTGCGCGTACTCCGGCTTGCCGAAGTGATAACTGCCCAGAACCTTGCGCCGATCGCCCAAAAGGTCAATACAGACGCAATAGCATTTGTACGGCGCAACGCCCCTTACCACCTGCCCGGGACGGCGGAAATTTATGCTCCCGCTCTCAAACGCGACGAATTTTCCGTCGATTTCAACACCGCCGTCACTTTCGAGGTAATATTCCGCCTCGTAATCGTATACCGTGCGCCGCGCCATTTGCAGGTCCCTGCCGTAGTCGTAACCGTTGAAATACGTGAAGTTCACCGCAGTCAAATTAAACGCTTCGGTTTCAACGCGATCCATAACCATCCCCCCTATGCTGATTTTATCATAGAATTTCTATATTTTCAATACTATTGTTATACCGCGCACTGTATTATTGTGGTATAATAATACTACTGTTTACATAAACAATCACCGAAAACACAAGGCGCGGCGGCATATGTTCCGCGCAAGCGCGTTGATCGGAACTTCCCCGCAAAGTAAAAAATCTATATTTTCAGGAGTGATTTTATGACAGGCAAAGAAAGAATCAGCAACATTTTACGCCGCCGTCCCGTTGACAGGATCGGGCTGTACGAGCATTTTTGGGGCGACACGCACAACGCTTACGTCGATCAAGGGCATATCCCGCGCGGGGAAAGTTTCGGCGACCATTTTGATTTGGACATTCACGAGGTAGGGCCGTTTAACCTCGTCGCCGATTTGGACTTCCAAAACAAGGTTATTTCCGAAACGGAGGACACCATGATCATATTGGACGGCAACGGCGCGTCCCTCCGACGGCACAAACAGCACGACTCCACGCCGGAACACGTGGATTTCACGGTCAAGAGCGGGGAGGACTGGCAGCGTTACAAGGAACTTTTGACCAAGGTGGACGAGCGTCGCATCAACTTCGAGGACTACCGCAAAGCGAAAGCGGAGGCAGCCGCCGCCAACCGCTTTTTCGTGTGGGGCGGCGTAAACGTCTTTGAATGTATGCACCCGCTGTGCGGGCATGAAAATATGCTGGTAGGCATGGCGTTGGAGCCGGAGTGGGTTACGGATATGGCGCGGACCTACGCCGATTTGACTATCGCTTTGCAAGAAATCCTGTTCAGCAAAGAGGGGGAACCTGACGGCATATGGTATTATGAGGACATGGGCTTTAAGGAAAAGCCGTTCATGTCGCCGGCGATGTATAAGGAACTGATTATGCCGTCGCATATCAAAACCATCGGCTTTGCCAAGTCGCGCAAACTGCCTGTGATTATGCACAGATGCGGCTTTGTCAAACCGCTTCTGCCGTACATGATCGAGGCGGGTATCGACTGCCTGCAAGCAATCGAAACCAAGGCGGGCATGGATTTGGTAGAGTTGCACAAGAGTTTCGGCGACCGAATCGCGTTCATGGGCGGCATAGACGTGAGAGCGTTGTATTCCAACGATAAGGCGACCATTGACAAGGAGTTAGAGGCGAAAATCCCCATAGTAAAAGAGGGCTTCGGCTACGTCCTGCACAGCGATCACTCCATACCGAAAACGGTGGAATATGGCACTTTGAAGTACTTTATCGAAAAGGGACTATCGCTCGGTACCTATTAGACGCTTGCGGACAAACCGCCGGAGATTACAAACCACGCTAAAACACAACAAACGAGCTATAACAAAACGGCCCTAAGAAAAGCAAAAAAACTCGTTCATCTGAAAAGATGGACAAGTTTTTTTGCATAAAAGTAATTTTTGCTGATACTGATGAAAAAAAGCAAGAGGCATTACCCCATAGCTTTCGCCATTTTCCTCATGTTATGTCCAATGGAGTACAATCCCCATTCGATTTTAA
>JAIRSR010000242.1 GCA_031255355.1 Clostridiales bacterium | reverse complement strand
CACGGCTGAAAGTTCACTGCGGACGGCGCGGCGCGAACCGCCCGCGCAACGGCGTTGTCCGCGTTGCTGATTTCCGTCACCGTCTTGCGCTTCAACACACTTTCCCGCGTGCGCAACGGGACGGCGGTCTTTCCGAACCCGAGCAAAATACGATAATCCGGCGCGGGGTCGGTTGGCTTCGCCATGCCGCACCACACACTGCCGTAACGGTTCGCCTGCAACCACAAATCCACGCCTTGCAGCGTGTAGCCGATATTGACAAGTTGCTGATCGGAATCGCCGGACAGCGCGAGGATTGCGTTGGGAGCCATGCCGCCCTTTAACTTGTCCGCAGTCACAAACGCGAACCGCGCGGACTGCCCGGGCAACTGTTTTACTGTAGATACATACTGTTGAATTTCCGCTAATTCCGCGCCGTTTACCGGCGTTGCGTCGTATTGCCGCACACTGCGGCGGGCAAAAATCGCTTCGTAAAGGGTCATGGCAAACGCCTCCGCTACATCATATTCTATTTGTTCCCGCGCACCAACTCCAGCGTTTCTTTCGCGATCATCAGTTCCTCATTCGTGGGAATCACCAACGTGCGCACCGCCGCGCCGTCCGCGCTCACGTCACATTCCTCCCCGCGAAGTTTGTTCTTTTCGTCGTCAATTTGAAGCCCGATAAAGTCCAATCCCTTAATCATTTCCTTGCGCATCGCGCCGTTGTTCTCGCCGATTCCCGCGGTAAACACTACCGCGTCCAACCCGCCCATAATCACCGCGTAGGTACCGATATACTTTCTGACGTTGTAAATAAACAACTCCTCCGCCAAAGCCGCGCGGCTGTTGCCGTTTTTCGCCGCCTCCGCAAGGTCGCGGAAATCACTGCTCACGCCGGAAACACCCGCAACGCCGGAACTTTTATTCAGTATGCCGTTCATTTGCTCTACGGAAAGATTTTCCTTTTCCATAAGATAGCAAACAATGGCGGGATCAATATCGCCCGAGCGGGTTCCCATAGGAACGCCCGCCAACGGCGTAAAGCCCATTGACGTATCAATGGATTTGCCTTGATTGACCGCCGTGATACTGGAGCCGTTGCCCAAGTGCAGCGTGACCAACTTCAATTCCTCCGACGGTCTGCCGAGCAACGCCGCCGCGCGTTGCGCGACGTATTTATGCGAAGTGCCGTGGAAGCCGTAGCGTCGAATTTTATACTTTTCATAATACTCATACGGAAGCGCGTACATATACGCCTCTTTCGGCATGGTCTGGTGGAACGCGGTATCGAAAACCGCCGCCTGCGGAACGCCGGGCATGACCTGTTCACAGGCGTTAATGCCCGTAAGGTTCGGCGGGTTGTGCAGCGGCGCGAGTTCGACACACGCCTCGATCGCGCGTTTTACGCCGTCGTCAATAATGACGGACTGCTTAAAGAACTCCCCGCCGTGAACCACGCGATGCCCTACCGCGCCGATTTCGCTCATGTCAGAGATTACGCCGTGCGCCGCGTCCGTAAGCGCGGCAATGACCAACTTGATCGCGTCGGCGTGGGTCGGCATGGGCGATTGAATGACTACGGCTTCCCCGCCTGCGGGTTGGTGCTTCAGCCGTGAACCGTCAATCCCAATCCGCTCACAAAGCCCCTTTGCGGGTACCTCGTTCTTTTCCATATCAATCAACTGATATTTCAAAGAGGAACTTCCCGCGTTGATTACTAAAATTTTCAAAACGTAAAACTTCCTTTCGTTAATTCGTTAAAAAATCGTTAAAAACCGCCGCGCGTTACCTGCTTTGCGCCTGTACGCAGGTGATCGCGGTAACTCCCGCGATGTCCTCCGCGCTGCAACCCCGCGACAGGTCGTTGACCGGCTTGGCGATTCCCTGTGTAATCGGCCCGTACGCCTCCGCTTTCGCAAGGCGTTGTACCAACTTGTACCCGATATTCCCCGCGTTGAGGTCGGGGAATACCAAGACGTTCGCCGTCCCCGCGACCGCGCTTCCCGGCGCTTTTGACTTCCCGATTTCCGGTACAATCGCCGCGTCAAGTTGAAATTCGCCGTCCAGAATGAGATCCGGGCGTTTTTCTTTCGCGGATTGCGTCGCGAGCCGCATTTTATCCACCAACGCGTTTTTCGCGCTTCCGTAAGTAGAGTAGGAAAGCATCGCCACGCGCGGCTCCGCTTCGACCAACTGCGCGAACGACGCCGCCGAACTGATCGCGATTTCCGAAACCGCGTCCGCGTCGGGGTCCTCGTTCAGTCCCGAATCGGCGAAAATAAAGGTGCCGTTGTGACCGTACTCACAATCGGGAACGCACATAACGAAAAACGCGCTGACAAGTTTCGTCCCCGGCGCGGTTTTCAGTATTTGCAAACAGGGGCGCAGGACGTTTGAGGTAGCGTTCACCGCGCCCGCGACCATGCCGTCCGCCGCGTCTGTTTTCACAAGCATTACGCCGAAATAAAGCGGATTTTTTACAATTTCCGCCGCCTGCTCCTCCGTCACGCCCTTTGCCTTGCGCATCTCGTAAAAACGTTGCGCGAAGTCGCCTAACTTGTCGCTTTTCAGAGGGTCTATAATCGTCGCCTTTGAGATGTCAAGCCCCTTTGCAAGCGCGGCGATTTTGCCCTCGTCGCCCAAAATAATCAGGTTGGCAATCCCCTCGCGCAAAATAATATCCGCTGCTTGAATCGTGCGGATTTCTTCACCCTCGGCAAGAACAATCGTCTTTACTTGCGCCCTTGCCCGCTCTTTAATTCTCTCTAAAAAATTACCCAACTGTTTCATCCTCCCCTAAAACAAAAAATGCACGGCAACTACTTGCCTTGATTATAACTTACGGTCTGTCAGACCTGTACGCTAACCTGGCGTGAGCGGAAAAAATACCGTTTTCGCCGCCGCGCCAAGTTAGCGGACAGGTCTATTATACATTTTTTCGCGTAATTTGTAAATAACATTTTGAAAATTTATAATATTGTGATAAAATAGAAGCGGTGATTTTATGAATATTGTTGGAATTGCGGCGGA
>JAIRSR010000199.1 GCA_031255355.1 Clostridiales bacterium | reverse complement strand
ACGTTCACGGTCGAGGGAGTGAACGCGGATTTGCGGCACTACATACCGATTTTGGCGAGGCGTAGCCGCTGTTTTGCACGGAAAATTGAGACATTGTGGGCAGTGATTGATGTGTTTGTAGAGGCGTACAACCGATTTGGCCAAGCAAAGTGCAAATATCGGCTTACTCGGCCGAATGGCGAAGTCCCTTTTGGTCTTGTCGATTTTCTCTAAACACGCTCTTGTCCACACCCCGGTGCGGATAGGGCTTGACTACCGATTGAAACAATGTTAAAATGCTATATGCGGGCTATGCCGCGAGGTAAAAAAACACAAATGAGAGAGTTGGTGCGCACTGATGACAAATAAAGAAATCGCGATTCAAAAGCACGGGGAATGGCGCGGAAAAATTGAAATTGCCTGCCGCGCGGCGCTTGAAAACAAGGAGGATTTATCCGTCGCCTACACGCCGGGTGTAGCGGAGCCGTGTCTGGAAATTTCAAAGGATACCGATTTATCCTACGCGTACACAAGGCGGGGAAACCTCGTCGCCGTTGTGACGGACGGCACGGCGGTGCTTGGTTTGGGTGACATTGGCCCCGAGGCGGGAATGCCCGTCATGGAGGGGAAATGCGTATTGTTCAAGCGTTTTGGCGACGTGGACGCGTTCCCTCTTTGCGTCCGTTCCAAAAGCGTTGACGATATTGTCAGCACGGTTCGGCTTCTCGCGGGTTCGTTCGGCGGGGTGAATTTAGAGGATATTTCCGCGCCACGCTGCTTTGAAATCGAAAAAAGGCTAAAGGAAACATGCGATATTCCCATTTTCCACGACGACCAGCACGGCACCGCGGTAGTGACCCTTGCCGCAATGATCAACGCGCTTAAAATAGTGAACAAGGACATTTCGGAAATCTCGGTCGTGGTAAACGGCTCCGGCGCGGCGGGAATCGCCATTACAAAACTGCTGATGCGCACAGGGCTGAAAAAGGTGATTTTATGCGACACCAAAGGCGCGATTTACGACGGCAGACCGGGACTGAACGACATCAAGCAGGAAATGGCAAAAATATCCAACCTCGAAATGAAACAAGGGCGGTTGGAGGACGTAATCGTCGGCGCGGACGTGTTTATCGGCGTTTCCGCACCGGGGACGCTGACAAAGGAAATGGTCGGCACAATGGCAAGCGACCCGGTGGTTTTCGCTATGGCGAACCCCGTTCCGGAGATTATGCCGAACCTCGCGCGGGAGGCGGGTGTGAAAATCATGGGTACGGGCAGAAGCGACTTCCCCAACCAGATTAACAACGTACTCGCGTTCCCCGGGATTTTCAGGGGTGCTTTGGACGTGCGCGCGCGGGACATTAACGATGAAATGAAAATTGCCGCCGCGCGAGCAATCGCGGACGTAATCCCCGATACGGAGTTATCGCCCGAATATATCATCCCGAACGTCTTTAACGAAAAGGTCAAAGACGCGGTTGCGGGCGCGGTCGCCCGCGCAGCGGTGGAAACAAAGGTAGCGCGGCTGTAACGTGCGGACGGCGATTACAGCGTCGCTTTTAGCCACGTCTTACATAAATCCGTCCATACGGACACCTGCGGATTGACAAGAGCGTCATTGCCGTCCCAAGTCTGCTGATTGCACAGCGACAGTCCGTGTACACCGTCGGGGAAAATGTGCAGTTCAAAGGGTACGCCGTTTTCCCGCAGGGCGGCGGCAAAAGTCAGGCTGCTTTCCACCGGCACCGCGCCGTCGTTAAAGGTCGCCCACAGAAACGCGGGCGGCGTGTTCGGCTTCACCTGCTTTTCAAGGGACATGTAATGAAGCATTTCCTCGGAAGCGTCCTTACCGAGCAGGTTGTCAAACGAGCCTCGGTGTGCGCGGTCTCCGCTTGTGATTACAGGGTAGCATAAAATAAGGGCGTTCGGGCGATTTTTCTCCGCGTCCGCACCCTCCTCCGTTTGCAGGTACGGCGCGTCGTAATGCACACCGAGGGACGCGGCAAGGTGTCCTCCCGCAGAAAAGCCGCAGACCGCGATTTTATCCGCGTCAACGCGCCATGTTTCGGCATGTTCCCGAATCACCCTGATTGCCTTCGCCGCGTCGAGGAGTGGTTGCGGGTGCTTGTTCGGCGCTACGCTGTAGTTCAGCACGAACGCGTGATACCCCGCCGCGTTTACCCATGCGGCAATCGGCTCCGCTTCCCGCCACGACGTCATAACATAGCCGCCGCCCGGGAAAATCAGCACAGCACCCTTTTTGCCGCCGTCCTTCAGGACGTATGTGTCCAACGTGGGGCGAAAGTTTTTATCCGCTCCGTTGTATTCGCCGTCCCTCCAAAGATCAATTGTTTCGTGAATCATACTGCCATCCCCTCTTTTTTGTTGATTATTTTTTGTTCCTTTTGTACGCGTTTTTTGATGTAGATGATGCAGGCGGTCAGCGTCAGACCGGATAGCAGCATCAGAATCTGCTGCCCCCGCAGCGCGGTGCCGAACAGCGTTAGATTCATCGCCTCCGCCGCTTTGAGCGCGAGGGAGCCGATAAACACGCCGCTAAACCCGATGACCCCCGTAACCGCCGCGCATACGCCGATGTACATGGTGCGCCCTTTGAGCGGCGCGTAGTCGTATTGGATATTCAGTAACGCCATGCCGATTGCCGCCCAGCCAAGGTTGGCGATAATGCTGTTCACCGGGTACAGCCACCGCGCCGTGGACGGAATCAAAAAGAAGTTCAGCAGATGCGTTACGCCAATCGCGCCGATTGCCAGGCGGCATACGTTTGCCCATGAGGTTTTGTCCGCGATCCGCCCCCAATGCCGTACGATCACCGCCTTTTCCACACTGCAAACAAAGCCGATTACGCTAAACGCCGTATAACTGACGTG
>JAIRSR010000190.1 GCA_031255355.1 Clostridiales bacterium | reverse complement strand
TTGAATAAAAAACAGAGCGGCAGTAAACGCTTCAAATAGTGTTACTACCACTCCGATTGTATGCATCAACGAAAACTTCTACCACAGCCTTCAACGTTTCCAAACTTCGCGGAAAGCATCGACTACGCCGTCGCAAAATCAAGAGGTAATGCCGCATATCGGCGTTTACACCCTCCACAGTGTAGGTATCGTTTTTTTACACACGTTTCCACTATACCTCCCGGGGTATACCGCGTCAACATCACCCGACCAACCACTTGATAAATTTTTTATTGACAACACACACCTCATGTGTGAATCGGATACCGTTTTTTCGCTTTCGGCGTTAAATTTTCTTACGATACCCCTTTCGCGAAAATCGTTTAGCGCAACTCATTTATTCCGCGATTCTCACCGGATTGATTTTAAGCCCGGGACCCATAGTAGCGGAAACGGTAACGCTTCTGAGGTACTGCCCTTTTGCGGCGCTCGGCTTCGCTTTAATGACTGCGGAAAGCAACGTGTTGAAATTATCCGATAATTTCTCATTCCCGAAAGAAACCTTACCTATGGGGCAGTGAATGATGTTGGTTTTGTCAAGGCGGTATTCGATTTTACCGGACTTGATTTCTTGAATCGCCCTTGTCACATCCGGCGTAACGGTTCCCGCTTTGGGATTAGGCATTAACCCTTTCGGGCCAAGCACCTTACCAAGACGACCCACAACGCCCATCATATCAGGGGTCGCGACGACAACGTCATACTCAAACCAATTTTCGTTCTGGATTTTCGGAATCAACTCTTCCGCGCCGACAAAATCCGCACCCGCCTGCTCCGCCTCGGTTGCCTTGTCGCCCTTGGCGAACACAAGCACCCTCGCGGTTTTACCTGTTCCGTGCGGAAGAATTACCGCGCCGCGCACCTGCTGATCCGCGTGGCGGGAGTCAACGCCCAACCGAACATGCGCCTCTACCGTTTCATCGAACTTCGCTTTGGCGGTTTTCACAACCAAATCGATCGCCTCGGCGGGGTCGTACAGGCGCGATTTATCAATCAGTTTCACGCTGTCTTGATATTTTTTACCTCTGAACATTTGATTTACCTCCTTGTGGTCAAGCGGGATTTCGTCCCTCCCACGAAAATATCACAGGGCGAGCGGCTGTCCCCCGCAACTTGCGTAATACGGACGACAATTGCGAATCCTCCCTGTTAAAACGTGCTGCGGCACAGGAAATATTCCCTCCGCTTGCACACTCGGCAACGCGGCGGCTTACTGCTCTACCGTCACGCCCATACTTCTTGCTGTCCCGGCAATCATTGCCATTGCCGCCTCAACCGACGCGGCGTTTAGATCCGGCATTTTTTGCTCCGCGATAGCGCGTAAATCCGCTTGGCTTAACGCCGCAACTTTCGTCTTGTTGGGAACGCCGCTTCCGCTCTCGATTTTACACGCCTTTTTAATCAGAACTGCCGCCGGCGGCGTTTTGGTGATGAACGAAAAAGACCTATCGGCGTAAACCGTGATCACCACAGGGATTACAAGCCCCGCATCTTTGGCTGTTTTTTCGTTAAACTGCTTGCAAAAATCCATGATATTGACGCCGTGCTGACCAAGCGCGGGTCCGACAGGCGGCGCGGGAGTGGCTTTGCCCGCCTCGATTTGCAGTTTGATATAGCCTGTTATTTTTTGAGCCATGATAGTACACCTCCTAACTTGATACCAAGCCGCGAACGGCAAACGGTATTTTTGTGGTACGAACGGGAGCGTATGCCTCCCTCCCACCGTAATCCCGCAACGCGAGATTGAAACGGACTGCGCCCCGCGAATTTCTCCGCGAAGACCTCCTCCGCTTCCCCCGCAACGCGGAGTGAAACGGATGGTATCCTGTGGGTGCGCGGCAACCGAAAACGATTTGCCGCCTGCTATAAAAACCGTTAAAACGGAATTATATGATCTCTTGATTCGTTGTTCGCCGGGGCTTTACCGCGAAAACACGCGTTTCAAGCGGGTATGTTCGGCGTTCGCGTCAAACGATTACCTCCACTTGATTGAACTCAAGTTCCACCGGGGTTTCGCGCTCGAACATGGACACAACCACCCTGATTTTTTTCTTTTCCATATTGATTTCATCAACGATACCGACAAAATTTTCCAGCGGACCGTGGGTAATCCTCACGCTGTCGCCGACCTCGTAACGCAGGACAATCGTTTGATGCTCTATGCCCATGTTCTCGATTTCGTCCTCCGTCAACGGAACAGGCTTGGACGCGGGACCGACAAACCCTGTAACGCCGCGGGTATTTCTGACGACATACCAGGTTTCATCAGACATAATCATTTTGATGATCACGTAGCCCGGGAACTTTTTGCGCATGACACTGCGTTTTTTGTCGTCCTTGATTTCGATAACCTCTTCAAGCGGCACCTGAATATCCAATATGGCATCCTGCATTCCCCTGTTTTCGATGGTTTTTTCCAAATTAACCTTAACCTTGTTTTCATAGCCGGAATAGGTATGCACTACATACCATTTCGCTTTACTGCTCATTGTTTTGCGGGACGGAAGCGTCCGCGGCATTGTCGGGAGTTTCCTCCGTGACAATCTCCGGCGAATCAATATCTGTGGATTCAATATTTGCCGGATCAAGCTCCATAGAATCAAGATCCTCCGGATTCAACCCTTCCATGTCAAGATCCTCCGTGTTCAAGCCTTCCATATCGCCCAAATCCGGCTGAATCGGCACGTTTTCCGTTGTTTGCGACTGTTCGGCAAGGTCTACCGCTTTACCGAGCGTCGTTTTGAAGCCGAGGTCAAGCACCCAAATCACTGCGCCGACAAATACAAGACATATGATGACAATAACCGTGTTGTTCTGAATTTGCTTGAGAGTCGGCCATACTACCTTTTTCAATTCGGCGCGAACCTCCTTGAAATAAGTAACTATCCCCTGAAACGGGTTTTTCTTTTTATCGCTCATGACGAACCTCCGTTTGTTATAATAACGGCGGAAACCGCAAAGCGGCTTCGCTATACCGTTTTAACGCGACGCGGAATATGCCGCCCGCCGCGCTGTGCCGCGCTATTTCGTTTCCTTGTGAGACGTGTGCTTTTTGCAGAACCTGCAATACTTGTTCATTTCCAGACGATCCGGATCGTTTTTCTTGTTTTTCATCGTGTCGTAATTTCTCTGCTTACATTCTGTGCAAGCCAATGTAATTTTTACTCTCATGCTTTGTACCCTCCAAAATAAATTGCCGCGAACCGAACATCCCGCAGACGTCCGTGCCGCACGGCGGATAGCCCTCGCCAAAACAGCCGCTTAACGGTTTTGTTTCCGATAATTTTCCGCAATCAAAAAAACACCTTTTACGGAGTGAATTATAATATATCACAAGTTCGCGCCAATGTCAACGTTTTTTTTCATTTTTCCACGGCGATTTAATTTGTAACAAAAGGAGAAGTTTGCGCAAAGAGTTGCAAAAGCCGAACAAGGAAGTCGGGGTCAAAGGAAGCTTTGCGCATGACGACGGTCATGTTGAGCTTAGGAGCGAAACGGTCGCGATAGGTTCTAACAATGTTTAGCGCAGTTTTACGAAGAATGTTCATCGTTTTTTGAGAGTTCTCATTGTGCAGCGTAGTTCTGTCCTCGTCAAAAACCACATCAAGCTGATAGTGCATACTTTCGACCGACCACTCCAACCGGGACCCGGTAAGCAGTTGCTCCGCCGAAAGGTTGCGGCTGCTGATGTAAAACCTCGTTTCGCCGCCGTTGATTACCGCGCCAATTGATTTTAATTTCGGCCGGTTTTCACGTTCTATGAGCCACGCAACGTCATGCGTCACATAAGCGATTCGCCTTTCAACCCGACCGTGTCCTTGGTCAAATTGCGAAAACTTTCAGTGAACCCGACGAACAAGGGCGGGCGTAGCCCGTTTTCGCGAAGCGAAAATTCCGATCAAGCGGCTGCTCGCGACGCTCAACCGCGTCGTTCCTCTTGAAATCAATAACTTCGGCAATATCCTCGTGCAAATTCGGCTGGTTCTTTTTGATCGCTAACAAATAGTCTCCGCCGCCCTCTAAAATCGCTTTGGCAGTCTCTTTTTGACAATTCAGCGCGTCCGTGACAACGAGTGCTCCTTTGATGTTCAGAAGGCGGATAAGCTGTTGAACCGCCGGGATTTCGTTGCTTTTCGCCTCGGTCGCGAGCTGTCCGATTGTGATTCCATTTTCCGCGACGAACGCGCTTGCTATGTGCAACGGAGATGTGTAGTCCGCCATGTTCGCGGTGGAACAGACGGTTTTTCCGTCGATTGACACCGTTTTGCCGGAAACGGTTTGCACTAATTTCTGAAAGAACTCCATGAAAATGTTGTTTAGCTCGTCTGCGTCCAAAAGCCCCACGAGGTTGGTCAAATGCGAGTAGCATGGGATTTTTTGTATGCCGAAGTTGTCGCGGAGCATCTCGCTAACCCATGGCGATGTCGCCCATATATGTATGTCTTTGAGCGTTTGCTGCCGGCTCAGCAAACCAAGTATCAGTATTTCGATGACGTGCGATAATCGGTAGTAATATCCCCGGTATTCCGTGTTTTCTCCCGCTTTGCGGATTTCTGCTATTATATCCATTCTCTATCACCCATGGGTATTTTACCACTTTTCCTCATTTGTTACAAATTAAATCGCCGTGGCTTCAAACACTTCGGTATTGACTTTTTCAATTGGTTTTAATATAATAGACCTATTCGGCAACGCGGGAGCGGCGGTTTTCTTTTTCGTTGGCTTATGTTTTTAGGAAAGGGCGCCGTTGTATGCCGGGATTTTTTCTAAAGGGTAGTTATGTGAAACGCGCAAGCGTGGGTGTTCGCGCGGACGGACGCGGATAACGAGGCGTACCAACAGGTTATGCGAAACGCGCAAGCGTGGGGTTTTCGCGCGGACGGACGCGGGTAATTAGGCGCATCGACAGGTTGTGCGAACCGCGCAAGCATGGGGTTTCGCGGCTACTCAAAATGATTTTGGACGGCACAAAGCCAAGCCGCCATACGGGAGTGGATACGATTGGAAAATTTAGAAACCAAATACGACCCGAAGCGGGTTGAGGACAGAATTTACAGTGGCTGGCTGGAGCGCGGCTTATTCCGCGCGTCGCCCGACGCGAAAAAAACGCCGTTTACCATTGTCATACCGCCGCCCAACGTCACGGGGCAGTTGCACATGGGACACGCGCTCGACGAAACACTCCAAGATTTTTTGATACGCTACCACCGCATGAAAGGCGAGGAAGTGCTGTGGCTTCCCGGCACAGATCACGCGGGGATCGCGACACAAATCAAAGTGGAGGAGGCACTCCGCGTCGGGGAGGGTAAGACGCGGTACGACTTAGGGCGCGGCAAATTTTTAGAGCGCG
>JAIRSR010000248.1 GCA_031255355.1 Clostridiales bacterium | reverse complement strand
CGGCGGCCACAAGGATTATGCGGCGAGCGCCTGTCCCGGCAACACCTTTCCGTTAGCGGAAATGCTCGCGGGGGTCAAGAGAGGAGAGCGTTTTGTGGAAATTACAACGGTGCAAGAGGCGTTGGATAAAATTATCGCAAAGGGCGTGGACACGGATAAGGAATTTTGGCTGAGGGCGTGTGAGCATAACACTTATCTGGACAAACTGTTTATCAAAATCGCCAACGCGATGTAAATGGCAGAATAAAACTAATAAAGGAGTGATAGTATGGCGGTAATGAAAATTACACAGGAAAATTTTGATTTAGAGGTTACGCAAGCCGACAAACCCGTGCTGCTTGATTTTTGGGCGGAATGGTGCGGACCGTGCAGAGCGGTTGCGCCGGTCGTCGATGAAGTTGCGGCGGAACTCATCGGCCACGCGAAAGTCGGCAAGGTCAATGTGGACGAACAGCCCGGGCTTGCCGCAGCGTTTAACGTGATGAGTATCCCTACGCTGGTTGTTATAAAAAACGGCAGCGTAGTCAGTATGTCCGTCGGCGCGAAGCCGAAAGCGGAAATTTTGGATATGGTATTAAAAGAGACTGTCTGAAATTTTCCGCGCGGCGGCATTGCGACGGATTTTCCGGTGAAAGGAATGTGACGATTATGGAGCGGGTATTCCAAAGAAAACTGCAAGTGAACCAAGAGTATGACGTATTGGTGGCGGGCGGCGGGCCGTCGGGCTGTGCCGCCGCGATTGCCGCCGCGCGGGACGGCGCGAAAACGCTTTTGATCGAGGGGACGGGTGCGCTCGGCGGTATGGCGACGCTGGGCGGCGTTCCCGCGTGGTGTCCGTTTTCGGACAAAGAAAAGGTGATTTACAAGGGACTTGCGGAAAAAATCTTTCGTCTCACCTGCGCGGACGCGAAGCATATCGCAAGCACAGATACCGATTGGGTGCCTATCGTTCCAGAAACGCTGAAGCGCGTGTTGGACGCGCTTGTGACGGAAGCGGGCGCGGATCTTCTGTTCGGTACGCATCTTTCTGCGGTAGAGAGCGCGGACGGCAATGTGGATTATGTGGTGCTGACCAACAAGGACGGTTTGACCGCGTACAAAGCCAAGGTTTACATCGACTGCACCGGGGACGGCGACCTCGCGGCGCGGGCGGGCGCGGCGTTCGTCAACGGCGATGAGGAAAACGGCGATATGCAAATGGCGACGCTGTGTTTCACCGTTGCCAATGTGGATATGTACAACTTTATCTACGGCGAAAGTATCTACGGCGGCAACCAAAACAGCCCGATTCGCGCTATGCTGAGCAGCGGACGGTACCCTCACGTAACCGACGCGCATATGTGCGCAAGCCTCCTCGGGCCCGGCGTGGTGGGCTTTAACGCGGGGCATGTACAGGGCTTGGACGGCACGGACGCGTTATCGCTCACCAAAGGATATATCGCGGGGCGCAAGGAGGCGCGTGACATTGTGGACGGACTGCGCGAATTTGCGCCGGAGAGTTTCGGCAACGCCTTTCTCACCGCTACGGCAAGCCTTATGGGGGTGCGTGAAACGCGGCGGATCATCGGGGATTACGTGCTGACTGCGGAGGACTATGCCGCGCGGCGTAGTTTCCCCGACGAAATCGGGCGTTGCTGTTACTTCATCGATATGCACTCCAAAGGCGGGAGCGGGGAAAATGACAAATACCCCGAATACGGCGCGGGGGAATCCTATGGGATTCCGTACCGTGTACTGACGCCAAAAGGCTTCGGGAACTTGCTGACGGCGGGACGCGCGGTCTCCTGTGACCGCCGCGTTTTGGGAAGTATCCGCGTGATGCCGCCCGCTATGGTGACGGGGGAAGCGGCGGGAGCCGCCGCCGCGCTTGCGGTACAGTCCGCGAATATCGACGTACATACGGTGGACACTTCCGTCCTGCGCGAAAACCTAAGGAAGCACGGCGCGTATTTCATATGATAGGCTTGCCCTAAAAACCAATCACGAGCAAAAAAAAGGGGATACGCGCGGGAATAAAATAATTTCGCCCGCGCCGCGTCCCCTTTTTCCGTTTCTTTACAAATTGTTACAGATGCTTTATTACGTCACAGATTCGTCCTGCCGGCGCGATTCCGTAAAGTGCGCGGAATTAGTACCTGCCAATCAAACTTTGTTCATAGGACTGAATCATCTTTTTCACCATATTGCCGCCGATTCGCCCCGCGTCACGCGTGGAAATATCGCCGTTATAACCTTGCTTCAGCGTCACGCCGACTTCGTTCGCTACCTCGTACTTGAACTTATCCAGCGCGTTTCTCGCTTCCGCAACTAACGTGTGGTTGCTGCTTGCCATGTTTTCACCTCCTATCGTTACACTAATAATATTCGCAGCATAGGCGGGATTATAGCAAGAAATAAATTGAAATTTGAAAAGGACCGCAACGCGAAGCCGTATCAATCGTCCTTGCCGCTCAGTCCCCTGTGCGACAATTGGGCAAGCACATCCACGGTTTTGCGCAGCGCGTGGGTCAGTTTATCTTTGCGGAAGAAGTCGTCCGTTTCGTTCAAATG
>JAIRSR010000164.1 GCA_031255355.1 Clostridiales bacterium | reverse complement strand
AAGCGGCACGGGCTTCACCACGGCGGACGCGGTAAAGTTTGAGTACGCGCCCGCAAGCGCGGTTCCCGCCAACGCGCCGCGCGTCAACTCTACCATGCGGGAAGTCGCGGTACAGGGCTTGACGGCGGATCAAACGCGGTTCCCGGTGTATCAGCGGTCTACCGTGCGGGAATTGGGCGGCAACGTGCGCGGCTTCGGTATGCTTGCCAAGTACGGCGCGGCGGGCCCGGGCGAGGTCTACCTCAAGCGCGTGACCGCAAGGCCGCAAAATGAGGCAATGCGCCCGGTGACGCTGGCGAGCGTGTATGACCCGGAGGGGAATTGCGCCGCCGTTTATGATTTTACCGATATTGACGATTCACCCTTTGAAATTGTCATAGACATACCCTCCGCCGAAGCGGAAGGCGCGTGGCGCGTGTCTTTCACGGGGGGACGCACGGGCGACAGTCTGGAAATCGGACTCCCCGCGACGGACATTTGGGGCGTGCGCGGGGAAATGGCGCTCGGGCTGACCGAAACCACGCCCGAAAAGGCGTACATCTACGCGGCGCAGTTCACGCGCCCCGACGCGGAGCAGACCCACCGCAACACGCTTCCCTCCGGCTTTATCGGAATCGAGGCGTATGGCGCGGCGGACGTGGAATTATTTGACCCGAACGGCGTAAGCGTCGGCAAGCCGGAGCAAGTCGGTTCGCGCAGGTTGCTTGTGTCTGAGGACGTGCGGGAAAACGGCGTGTACACACTCAACATCGCAAAAGCGGAGGGCGCGTTGGTGTTGGACGGCGTACCCGCGCTGCTTTGCCCGAACCGCGCCAGTGCGGAGTACCTCAAAGGCGGCAGTGTCGCCTACGGCGGCTTCACGTTCGCGGGGCCGTTGCAGGCGCGGATTTACCGCCAAATGGTGAAAATCGCGGAAGCGGGGACGGACGTAACGCTCACCTATCCCGCAGCGGTACCGGCAGACTTGCGAAACCCGCAGTTGGAAGCGGTGAACTACGGCGGTTACAGCGTACTTTCGTCTATGGACGCGTTTTTGTCCGCACAGGTGTTAGACCCCGCAAACCCGCGCTTCGGGCAGGTGGTTGCTTCCGATAAGAACAGAAACACCACAACGGCGGCGATTGCCGCAGTCGCGGAGGGCGCGTTGAACCCCGCCTATCAAAACGAGGCGTTGATTCGGCGGGCGATTCTGCAATCGTTGGGCGATTTGATATGGACGCAAGGCGACGGCTTGTTGCGCACCGGGGATTTACGCACTACGAGTTACCCGCGCGAGGGGGTCATTTTCAGTTACAATACGCTGAACGCGGAACCGTTCTACCTGCTCAACGCCTACGCGGACGAGGAAACGCGGGCGCTTTGGAAAACGGCGGTGCTTGGCGTGACGGATAAACTTGCCGATTTCAGAGGGTACGAGCCGAACCAGTGGTCTTTCGTCATGCTCGGCCTGCTGCATACCTACTTGGGGAGCGGGGAGCCGCGTATTTTGCGTTATTTTGAGCGTTGCATGAACGCGTACCTCGATAACGCCTACGGTGTAAACTCCAAATTCGGGCAGCACCCTGCGGGGTACTATCTGGAGGAGGGCGGCCCGGACGGGAACTATGACAGTCTGAACCTGTTCCATTGCGCGGCGGCGTATAACCTCTACCGCGATTTGCCGGAAGCGAAGCCCGAATTGTTGGCGAAATTTCAAAATAGTTTTGATAAAAGCATGAACTTCCTCAAACTGTTTTGGCTTCGGCAGCCGGACGGCAAACTGTACGCGCCTACCGCGATGAATTGCCGTACCGACGCTTCGCTTTCCTCGCAAAACTACCCGGGGGCGTACCTGCTGCGCTATGAAAATCCGCTGGCGTACCGAAGGTTTATGATGAATTTGCCCGGCAAGCCCGATTACTCAGACTTGGGCGGTTCCGCGTCCATGTCGCAAATCGCCAATACGGACGAATGGGCGGTGAAAACGCTGGAAGCGGTGCTGCCAAAGGCGGGCGCGTACTCCGCCACGACCAAGGACAGAGGGGTGTTTACCTCCGCTCTGCTGAACGCCTACGCAAGACCGATACAGACCGAACAAGGCGAAATCCCGACGGATGCGCAAAACGGCACTTGGGAATTGCCCGGCATTGTCGCGTTTAAGCGCGGCGGGCTGTACGGTATGGTGTTTTATGAGGTAGCGGGGTCTACCGCGAATTTGCGGGGGAACTTCGGCGGCGGGCCTACGGTGTTTTGGACGGAGGGGACGGGCAACGCGGTTACTTCCATGCGCAACGCCGCCGCAGGCGTTGTGAAAACGGAAAATGACGTCACGCACGCGTGTGTGGCGGGAATACGCGCGGACGGAACAGTGTTCGCCACAGGCGGGGAGCACCCCGTCCTAACGTGGCTTGAACCGGAGAAAAAGTTTGAACTCAGCGGAGGGTTAAGCGCGATCCAAGGGAAACTTTCGTGGACGTACACCCTAAACGACAACGAAATCACCGTTACCGTGCGTCTGGACGCGGAGGAGGAATTATCGTCCGCCTATGTGAATATCCCGCTGTACCACCGGGGCGCGTACTCCACCGGGGAGCGAGCCGAAAACGGCAGATATACTTTCGCCGTCGGCGAAGCCAAAGTAGACCTCTTGTGGGACGCCGCCCTGCAAGCGGAGTACGCGGAACGCCTGACCGTCGGCGGCAAGGTCGGCAGTATGGACTGTGTAAGACTTCCCATTTCAAACGCCGCGCCCGTAACCTTTACCGTGCGGGCAAATTGAATTTTTTGTTGATTTTGTTGATTTTTTGAAAAATCCTTGACACGCCAACAAAAAAACATTAAAATAGAAAGGGTAGTTTCGGCAACGCCGTTTTGCGCGAAGCG
>JAIRSR010000150.1 GCA_031255355.1 Clostridiales bacterium | reverse complement strand
TTGACACGGAAGCGGAGAACGGTACGCGGCTTATGGTTTTGCCGGCGTTGGCGGCGGCGGACGGTTTTTACCCCGGGCAGGTCAACAGTCACGCGCCGTTGCTCCTTAGCGTGGAGGGCGGGCATTTCGCTCTGCATCCGCGCGGCAATATAGGGGAACCGTACAATTACAACGCGTTCAGTTACCAAAGGTTGGGGGCGAACGCGCCCGCGGATTATACCAAGCGGTATTTGATTACGCAAACGATGTCCTTTGCGCCGCCTTACGGACAGGCAAAAGTTTCCATCTATAACCTCACGGACGATCTTTCGGTGGTTACGGATTGGATCGGGCCGCTTTCTTACCTTGACAGTGAAAACCCGTTTGGCGTGTTCGGGCGGTTAAGCGGCAGGTACCACAATTGGGCGGGAACGGTCACGGTGACGAATCTGGATATTTACGTCGGCGCGGCGGCCGCCGAAAACGCGGATTGGCTTACCTTGCCGCCTTTGGCGGGGGACCTTGCCGAACGCCGCTTCTTTACCTTTACCGGGGAGGACGGCGCGGGCGCGGGGACGGATTGGCGCGACAACGGCGCGGGCGCGGTGCGCAACAACGCGTATTACGCCGAGGGGCCGCTTAGTTTCCCTGTGAATCACGGTACGCAGGACCTTTTGGGCGGGGACGGTTCGGGGTACCTCGTCACGCAATTTGAAATCAAACTTACCGCAAAGGGCGGCGTGAATAAAATCGAGGGCAAAAGCGCGGACGAAAAAACCGTGACCACCCTTTCCCTGGACGGCTTGGACGCGGGAAAGGTCTACGGAATCCGTACGGTGACGCATTTGGCGGAGGGTGTATACGACAGGTATATTTACGACTTGGCGGCAAGCGTTACAAACGCGGCATCCGCTGAAAAAGGCATACCGATCGAGGATTCTGAAGCGTCGGGGGTTTACGACAGCCAATTGACGCTCGGCGCGGGAACCAAGGCGTATTTGGATAACTTCCGCGTGTACAAGACGGAGGAAGCGGGGGAAAGTGACGGCGGCGAACCGCGCGGGTTGCTGCTGTATCAAAATGACGGCCCCGTGACGCAGGAGGGCGGGAACTTCCGCACGGCGGCACTCGATCAGACGATTCACGCTTCGGAGGGGCTAACGTTTCAGTATGACGTGGATTTCTCCGCCATGACGGGCGACATTAAGGCGTTGCCGACGCCGGCGATTCCGGGCGGTGTTTACGTCGGGCAAGCCGCCAATCATACGCCGTCCGTGATTGCGGTGCTGAACAATAACTTTGCCGTGCATATGCGGCAAACCGCGCCCGGGGCGGGCTTCAACGCCTACGCGAACTATACGATCGCGCCCGCCGATTACGCGAAAAAGTACCGCATCGCCGTAACGCTGTCTTTCGCGCCGCCGCACGGCGTGCAGAGGATTTCCATCTATAACCTCACGGACGGCGTAACTGTTACGGACGGCTTTACCGCGCCGTTTTCGGCAAGCGGTTCAGATTCGGCGGAATGGGTCGTTCCCTTGCCGTTCGCGTCGGCGGCGTTCAACGGCCTGAACGGAAATTACAACGGCGCGGCGGGGAACTTGACGATAGAAAACATCAAAATTTACGCCGAAAATTTGTCCTTGCCGCGCTACGCCGAAAGTATGGAGGTATATGACCTTTCCACGGCGGCAAGCGTGATTTTGAAAGTCCGCGCGGACGGCGGGCGCACGGATCTTTCCTCTTGCCGTATGTACGTCGCGCGGTACAGCGGGGAGAGCGGCGCGTTGCTTGGACTTTCGGCGGCTTCCGGCACGGACGGCGGCGGCGGCTTTACCGTGTTTACGGCAAACCGCCCGGCGGAGGGTTGTTCGGTTCTGCTATGGGACGCGGATTTCACGCCGTACACCGAAATCATTAAAAAATAGCAATCTTGCAAATTTGTTGCGGATAATGTCAAGTAAGTGCTATAGGAAATACGGCGGTTTTGTAGTATGATAATGATATAAAACGGCGTTCCCGAAACGCGCCGCCTTGCGCGGTGTTTCGGCCATGTCGGAGGAAAGGCGGACTTTTACCATGAAAAGGATAGTGCTGACTGCTTTGCTTAGCCTTGCCGTCATACATACCTCCGCGTTTGCGGAAGCGGCGCTTACCGCTTCCGTGCGCGGGTATGAAGTTTCCGCGTCGTTGACGGGCGCGGCGGCGGGGTGTGCGGTGACGTACACGGTGTACGCCCCGGGGGATACGCTGCCCGCGGGACCTTTCGTGAAAGCGGGGGAGACCTCCGCAAACGCGGACGGCAGCGCGGATTTCGGCTTTACTCTGCCGCGTTCCGCGCCGTCCGGCGTGTACACGGTTTCGGCGGCGGCGGGCGGGGCGGCGTATGAGGTTACTTTTACGTTCCGCAACACCGCGCTTTTCAGCGGAATCAACGCGGCGGCAAGCGCGGAGGAAGTCAAGCGTCTGCTGGAAGCGGACGGCAACACCCTTGTGAATATGGACGACTACGACGGGATTCCCGACGACTACAAAATCAAGGCGGCGCAATTCATTTTCCGCCAAAGGCCGTCGGGCGGGTACGCCGATTCGGACGCGCTGATCGACGCGTACCATATGGCGGCGGCGTTGGTGCGCGTGGAGGCTGCGGAGCCGGACGGAAGCGGCGCGGCGGCGTTTTTTGAGGTGGTCAAAAAATACGGCGGTATTTTAGGGGTGGACATCACCGCGCCGGGCGGCGACTATTACAAGATTGACGCGGAGGGCGCGGACGCGGCAAAGTCCGTGTTTCGCGCGCTTACGGCGGGGAAAGAGTACCGCTCGCCCACGGATTTTCAGCGGGCGTATACGGAAAATATACTGATCGCGTTTTTCAAAACGGCGGCATGGCCTGCCGCGCAAAACTACACCGCGCTTACGGCGGCTTCGGCACTCTCGTTCGACACGGGCGAAAAATATCAAGCGTTGCAAGATAAAAGCCTTCCGTTTAAGGCGATTATCGACGGCAGGAACGGTATTTCGGAAGTTTCTGACATCGACAGGCTGTTTAACGGCGGGGTAACGGCCGCCTATGACGCGCAAAACAAAAGTGACAACAGCGGCAAAACCACTTCCCCGGGCGGCGGCGTTCCGTCAGGCAATACGACGGCGTTTGGGAGCGGCGCGGGCAGGGAACTTCCGCAGCCGCTTCCGCCCGACAGCGCGGACGGCATATTCAGCGACCTTGGCGGGTCGGAATGGGCGGCGCAGTATATCGGGAAGTTGTACAGCCTGCAAATTGTCAACGGCGTTGGGGAGGGCAGGTTTGAACCGGAGGCCTCCGTCACGCGGGAACAGTTTGTGAAAATGGCGGTAACGGCGTTCGCGTTCGGGCAAACGGACGGCAAGCGGAAGTTTGCCGACGTAGCCCCCGACGCGTGGTACGCGCCATATATTTCCACGGCGGCGGAAGCGGGGATCGTCAACGGCGTTTCGGAGGACGCGTTCGGCGTAGGGTTGCCGATTAGCCGCCAAGATATGATGGTAATGCTGTACCGCGCTCTTTTGGCAAAGGGAATCACGCCCGGCGGCGCGGAGGAATTGACTTTTGCCGATAGCGGCATGGTAGCGGATTACGCGCGGGAAGCGTTGGGCGTTATGGCGGCGCGGGGCATGATCAGCGGCGTAGGCGGCAACGAGGTTGCGCCTTTGGCGTACGCCACACGCGCGGAGGCGGCTAAGGTAATCGCGCTCGCGATGGAGTGGAACGAATGAAAATACGCGTTGCTTTGCTGTGGTTGGTCTGCTTCGCGCTTGCGCCGATAGGAATACTGGCGGGAACACCGTCAGATGCTTCGCCGTACTTACGCGCGGTAGAAATCGTCTCTGTCACGGCGGAGGGGAACTTCGCGGAAGTCGTGGTAAAAAACAACGGCGCGGCGGGGCGTTACCTGCGGATTTCCGTCAGCGTCAAAGAGGAAAGCGGCGCGGTTACGGCGTTCGGCGGCACGTTGACCGTGCTGCGCCCGGGCGCGGAGCGGAAAGTGAAAATCGTATCGGACGGCTTTGCGGGGATCGTCAGTGAAGTTTCCGCGCAAGTGAGCGCGGGGGACGCGCCGGTGAAGTTTTACGTTGCCACAGACGGCGACGACGCGAACAACGGCAGTCTTTCCGCGCCGTTTCGGACGATAGACCGCGCAAAAGACGAGGTACGGCGGCTAAAACACGCGTTCGGCTTGCCCTACGGCGGGGCAACGGTTTACATCAGGGGCGGCAGTTATACGATGAATCAAACGCTGTCCTTTGACGCGCGGGACGCGGGATTTGCCGATTCCCCGGTGGTATACGCCGCGTACAACGGCGAAAAAGTGACGGTGAACGGCGCGTACACGCTTCCCCCTGAGGCGTTTGTTCCCGCGAACCATATCGCCGCAGGGGTGCTTCGCGCGGATTTGAACGCCTTGGGGATTACCGACTTCGGCGAAGTCACCCGCTCCAACGCCTTTACGGTGGCTTCGGACACGCCGTCCTCCACCATGCTGTATGCCGACGGTCAACCGCAAACCTTGGCGCGGTACCCGAACGACGGCGTTTTGAAAACAGGCGCGGTAACGCCCGCTTCGGCGGGGGAGGAGTGGACGACGGAATTTGCGCATAATTTTGGGTTCGATCCTGCGGAAAAATGGCGCGGCGAGGACGTTTGGACGCGCGGTTTTTGGCGGTGGAATTGGTATGAGGACGCGCTTCGGGCGGCGGTTACTTCCGACAAAGTACGCTTGGGCGAAAAGACCGCCTACGGCGTGGCGGCGGGGCAGGAGTATTATTTTTATAATATCCTGTCCGAATTGGACGCGCCGGGGGAGTTTTATATAGACCGCACAGGCGGCTTTTTGTACTACTATCCCCCCGCCGGGGCGTTATCGCCGGGAACAAGCGTCACGCTCACCTTTTTGCGCACACCGATAATCGCGATGAAAAACGCGGGGAACCTTCGCTTCGAGGGGCTGGAACTCGCGGATTCGCGCTCTTCCGGCGTACTGATAGAGGACTGCGAAAACGTTGTAATCGAGGGCTGTACCTTGCGCGGGCTTGGGGGGCAAGGGGTGCGGATTCTCGGCGGCAAAAACTGCGGCGTTTTAAGCGGCAATATTTACAACATCGGGCGCGGCGGCGTTCGTCTGGAGGGCGGCGACAGGGCAACCCTTACGGCGGGCGGGCATTTTGTTGAAAATTGCGATATTTACGATTTTTGCTTAGAGAGTGCCACGTACACGCCCGCGATTTACTTTACCAACGCCGGGAACATCGCCCGCAACAACAGGATCCACAGCGGGCCGCATATGGGAATCGCGCTTTCGGGGAACGACCACCTCATCGAGAACAACGAATTTTACGATTTGTGCCGCAACAGCGACGATGCCGGCGCGATTTACGGCGGGCGCGATTGGACGCAATGCGGCAATGTGATTCGCGGCAATTACTTCCATGATATTTACGGAAAGAACGGACGCGGGGCGCACGCGGTGTATTTGGATGATATGCTCTCCGGCAACACCGTCAGCGATAACATATTTTACAACGTCTACTCCGCTGTGTTTATGCACGGCGGGCGCAATACGACGGTCAGCGGCAACACGGTTATCGACGCGGAACATTCTGTTTGGCAGCGCAATATTCAAAATTTTGACACGTACGCCTTGCCGGGCGGGACGCTTCGCTCCAACTACCGCGCGATGTTCACGGAGGACGACGCGGCGCGGGTGAGCGTTCCGCCAAGCGAGGCGTGGCGGAAGTACGACGCGGAACCAACGGCGGAGTTTCCGTTTTACCGCCGGCTGGACAAAATACCGTGGGATCAGCCGAATTATCCGAAGTACAATGAATTTACGGGGAACACGCTGTATCGGTCAGGGCGAATCAGCGTGACGGCTTACGCGGAGGAAAGCGGCGTGTTCGGCGGCAACGCGGAGTACCCGCAAACATTGGAGATTGGCGCGGTGAACAGGGACGGGATCGGCGTGTACGCCGATCAATGGCGGGAAAGTGAGGCAGCGGAATGAAAGGGAATGGAATCAAAGGCAACGGAATCAAACAAAGCGCGGTACTTTTGTTATCCGCCGCGCTGCTAACCTCCGCGTTCGGGGCGGCGGCGACGGTGACGGCGGCAGAAGCGGATACACCAACGGAAGCGGCGGTGTACGTATCCCCGAACGGCAAGGACGGCGCGGACGGAAGCGCACAGCGGCCGTTGCGGACAATCGGCGCGGCAAAGGCAAAGGCAAACGCTTTGAAAAAGACCCGCGCGGGGGATATTACCGTTTATTTCGCGGCGGGAACATACCGCTTGACCGATACGGCGGTATTTTCCAAAGGCGACAGCGGCGGCGAAAATCAAAAGATTATTTACAAGGCGGCGCAAGGCGCGGAGGTCTCCTTTACCGGCGGCTATGACATACCCTCCGAAGCGTTTACCCCCGTGGTGAATCCTTTGATTAAGGAGCGGCTTTACGAGAATGTGCGCAACAAGGTGTTACAGGTCAATTTGCGGAAAATGGGCATCGAGGATTACGGCGCGGTGTACCGTTCCAACACCTACACCAAGGAAGACCCCGGCACCGCCGCGCTTTACGTGGACGGCTTCAATCAGACGCTGGCGCGGTGGCCGAACAACGATTACGCCATGACGGGCACTGTAATCACCTCCGCGCGGGGCAGCGACGGAAGCGGCGGCGTGTTTCAATATTTAGAAAACGTACCCGACCGCTGGAAAAAAGCGAACGAGATTTGGCTGCACGGCTTTTGGGCGTGGGATTGGTACGACGATTCGCTGAAAGTGGAAAAATTAGACACGCAAAAAAGGGAGTTCACCCTGGCGCAAAGTACATCGTTCGGCATGGCAAAGGGCAAGCGGTACTATGCCTTTAACCTGTTAGAGGAAATCGACGCGCCGGGCGAGTGGTACCTGGAACGCGCGACCGGGATTTTGTATTTTTACCCGCCGTATGATTTGAGCGGCGCGGCGGTGCAGTTTGTTTCCGCCGACAAGGAATTTTTGCGGTTTGAAAACTGCGCCAACGTAATCGTCGAGGGCATCACTTTTGAAAACAGTTGCTTTTCCGGCATTGTGGTGAACAACAGCGAAAATATACTGGTTCGCGGCTGTACGTTCCGCAACCTCGGGGGACAAGGGGTCAACATCAAGGGCGGCAAAAATTGCGGCGTGGCGGGGAGTGATTTTTACGACCTCGGCAAGGGCGGCGTTTTTCTGACGGGCGGGGATCGTATTACCCTCACCCCAAGCGGGCATTTTGTGGAAAATTCGTACTTTACCCGCTTCGCGCTGTCCATAAAGACATATGTTCCCGCCATTAGTCTGGAGGGCTGCGGGTTCCGCGTTTCCAACTGCGTCATACACGACGGCCCGCACAGCGCGATTACCACCGGCGCGAACGACGTTTTGATAGAAAATTGCGAAATTTACGACGTTTGCAAGGAAACGAGCGACGCGGGGGCGTACTACACCGGGCGCGACTGGACGCGGCAAGGCGGCGTTCTGCGCAACAACGTGGTGCATGATGTGTACGGCTTTGACGGTCACGGCGCACACGCCTTTTATTTT
>JAIRSR010000105.1 GCA_031255355.1 Clostridiales bacterium | reverse complement strand
CCGCCCCCGCCGCCGCCGCTTTCCTGCCGTGGGTTGACGTACACCGGCTGCCGCGCCGCCCCCGCCGTCCCCATGCCCAACGCGTCAATCGTCAAAATGCCGTGTTCCCGCAAATAGTCCGCGCTTGGCTGTGCGGTGAAATAGTGCGTGCCGGAAGTATCGCCGTCATACGTGCCGCAAACCCAACCCGCGTCCTCCACCGGAAGCGGCTCCGTACCCGGAATGGGGAACAATCCCGCGAAGCCGTCCACCTGAAACGCGAACACACCATGCGCAAAGGCGGGCATATCGGGGATTTGCTCCCGCGCCGTACCGTAAGGGACGGCGATTTGCGGCTCTACCTCTAAACTGACCAACACTTTTGTGGTCGGCGGGTCGTTCGGGCGGCCGGAAGCCTCCGCGCTAACGTCCTTATCCCGCTCCAACGCCGCCGCGTAAACCCGCCTGTCGTCCGTGCCGTCCAGCGGAACTTGCAGGAATACCGCGCTGCCTGTGTCGTCGCCGTATGCCCTCGGCGCGATTTGTGCGCCGCCCGGCTGATTGCGCAGGTAGATTTCCGCTCCCGCCGCCGCCCCCGCCACAACCACCGTCGCGGTGCCGTCGCCGTTCGGAATGACCGCCACGCCCTCCGGCGTTTTGGAACGTTCCCGCAATATGGAAAACGGTACGTTCAGCACGGCGGGGGTAACGGTAGGGTCGCCCAGCGCGGGGTTCGGGCTTTTCAAGACGAGGGACGCGCCGAAGGGGGATTGCGCGTCATACTGCCCGCCGTCCGCATAGGTCGCAAAGGCGGTGAAGCCGTCGGGATACTCCGCGCGTTCCGTAGCGCGGAAGCGCATGGCGCAAATCAACGTATCCGCGCCGCCAAGGACAAGTTCGCCGTTCGTTTTCGCGCTCTCTTTCACCTCTAACGCCAATTTCAAATAGCGGTTTTCCACCTCGATTTTCGGATACTGTCCGTTAGACACCAACGTGAACATTTCGCCCAAGCGGATCACGCCCTCGTCATTGTTCCCTGTGCTGACGGCGGGCGCGTCGGAAGCGTCCAGCAGCACGGCGTTCCCCCCGCCCGGTATGTCATAGGTCAAAGGCAAACTCACCCCCGCCAGCGCGTCCGCGTTTTTCACGCGCACCTCCACCGTAAACACGCCGCCGACCGCGCAAGCGTTGCCGCCTGACGTCTCACTGTACGCCCTTGTATAGACCGTCGCTTCCGTCCCCGTCACCGTCACCGCGCCGCCAACGGACGCGAACGGAACGTTCGGGTACAGGTATCGCGGCGGGTTTTCGGGGTCGCCGTTGTACAGCGCGTAATCGTAATCGTCCTCCGTCGCGGGGTCGCCGTCGCCGTCCGCGTGGGTGGAAAGACGCAACTCCCCGCCGCCAACGCCGACCGCTTTCATATACACGGAGTACACCGCCTGCTTCCCTATGAGCGTTTTCGCGTTGTCGTGCACCAACATTACGCCGATTACCCCGGTTTCGTTGTTCATAAACGGATAATAGCCGTCCGTGCGGCGAATCACGCCGCCCCACTTGGCGGGGAGGGACGCTTCCTCTGTCAAGTAAAACTCCGTGTTTCCGTAGACGGTGGGCAGCACCGTACCATCAGCGGCGCAAACCCGCAGTACGTCCGGGTTAAAGTGAATGGACGGCACGGCGATGGAAAGGTCGGGAATGTCCTCTAAAAAGACTGTGACCCGCACCACATCGCCGAAGTTCAGCGACGGAACCGCCGCCCCGGTCGCCGGGTTTGTAACGTTGATGATTACGCGCGGCAGTTCCTCCGCGCCGCCCCGCGCCGGCATTGCAAGCGGCAGAGCAAGCGCCAGCAGAAGCGCCGTTAGTTTGTTCCGTTTCACGTAAACACGCCCTTTTCAATGGATTGACAGTGATTAACTTCTATCATAACGCCTTGCGGCTGTTTTTTTCAAATTTATATAGTCGCCCCGGAGGGCGTGCGCGAAGCGTCGCTCCGCGCACGGTAAAGCATATGTTTACGGTGTAACGGTAAAGGTAAGCGCGGCAATCCTGCCGTCCGAAAGTACCGCGATCAGCGGATAACTTCCCGCCGCAAGTCCGCTTGCGTAGGTGATTTCATCTGTTCCCGCCGCAAAACTGTCATAGGTGCTAAGCACCCGCGCAACGCCGTTTGCGGCAATACTTCCCGCCGCGTAGCCACTGGCTTGTGCCGTGCCGCTCACCGCCGCGCGGCTGACGATCGCAACGCCCGTGTCACCGCCGCCCAAGCCTGCGGAACCCGCCGCGCTTTTCTGCTTGCCGACGTAGCGCAGCACCGTGGAGTAATCCGCTAAATCAATGCCCAAATACTCATTGATGTTGTAATCGGGATTGTTCGCGCCGTCACTGCCCACCAACGCCTTGATCAAATTGAGGTCGCCCGCGCCGATTGCGGACTTCCTCGGCCCCGGCTGCTCAAACGCGCCCGCGTAAAGGTACGTAGGCGTGATTAGTTTGACCTGCCCTGTCAGACCCAGCGCGGCGGCGTCGTAATCCGTCAGCCGCAGTTCCGCGCAGAGATACGTTTCGGGGCGCAATCCCGCGCCGCCGTTGACGTACTGTATCGCGGAAGCGTCCGCTTCGTTGCTGTAGCGCGTGAAGCGTATGAAGTAATTGCCGTTGATGAACTCTTTGTCTTGCAGCACATCGGAATCCACAGGAAGCGCGTAATTGTAAATATCGTCATACGCGGCGGCGGTATCGTCCAGCACGGCGGTCATATCCGCCTCTATGGTAGATACCGCTTGCCCGACCGCGCCGTTCGGACCGTACAACTGCACCTCGATATTCGCGTCAACGGTTTTCGCGCGGTTGGCGGGGACGGTGTACCCGCTGGCGGCGGAACGGTATTTCCCCGTCAGCAACGCGCGGCCGTAAATCGTGATGTTAGAAAGCACGCGAATGATGACCGTATCGACGGTGGTAGGGTCTGTTACGCTGTAGATGACAATTTTATACAGCCCCGTCGCGTTCGGGGTAAAGGTGTACCGCCCCTCCCGCGTATATACGGTGCCGTCGTCCGTATCGGTGGGGGAACCGCTTGCCGCCGCCACGCCGCTCACCAAGGTGGTACCGCCGTTTACGTCCACTCGGTACACCGCCGTATCCGTCCCCGCGTCACGCGCCGCTTCCGCGCCGTCGCCCTCCGCGTCAAACGCGTAACTGACGTCCACAGAGGACGCTGTTTTGTTCAAATCCATGACATAAACGGTATCCGGGTCGTCCAACTTGTCCGCGCCGTCGTCC
Organism: Clostridiales bacterium; assembly: GCA_031255355.1. Lineage (GTDB taxonomy): Bacteria > Bacillota > Clostridia > Monoglobales > Firm-18 > JAIRSR01. Next base: position 2,163 of record JAIRSR010000105.1, on the reverse strand, counting down.
ACGCCGGATTGATACACGCCGTCGCCGTCCGAATCCAACGCCAGCGGCGCGGTGACGTTCAAATCCAGCTTCAAGCCGACAGGCGGCTGTTTGATACCGTTTTCATAGAAGTAATTGAGCGGCCTGTACTCCGCCGCCAAAGCGGGATTGGACGGCTCCGCCAGATAATACGCGCCGTAACCGTCCGCTTCTACAGGGTGGGACAAAACGCCGTCGCCGCCGTTCAAAAAGAACACGCTGTCCGTGTCGATTCCCAACGCCTTGTCGTACTCCGCAAAGCCCGCCGCGCCGATGATGTTTACCTTAACTTCAAACGTCACCTTAAAATATACCGCTTCCGCAGAAAGGTCGATCAACGCCTTTGCGGGGTCTGCCGCCGCCGCGCCGCTCTCACGGACAAAACTCAATAGAAATTTGCCGTCCGCGTTGATGGTGTCGTAATCCTCATCGGTAATGGTGTAAGCGTCGTACTTCTTGCCCCGCGCGGTATTGGTGTACCCCGCGTTGCCTACCACGACCCCCTCGAGTTCCTTTGCCGCGAAGTCCTCGCACGCGATGTCGTTGACTTGAATGACGTTCGGCTTGAACACGAAAGGAAGCGCCACCGCGTAGGCGTGGGACGTATCCGCACCGCCCGGGCCGCCGATTGCGACTTCCATAGTGTACGCCGCGCCCGGTTCAAACGCGCCGGAAGCGTCCATCGCCACGCCTTGCGCGTCCTTAATGGTCAACTTCACGCCGGGTGACACCTCTGCGGCGCGTACCCCCGCGCCCGGCAGGAGCGCGAGCAGCATTGCCGCGGCGACCACCGCCGAAAATAATCTTTTGTTCCGTTTTTGCATCTTACTTGTCCTCCTTATGTTTTTTTCCGTTTTGCGCCGGGTATTCGCCGTTACGAAGCCTCCCGCATATGTATTCCCACCTCCTCCGAACCCGACGCGCGTACCGCGCAAAAAGACCGTGCCGGCGGCGAAGCCCGTCGCGGAAACGCGTATCACGTCGATTTTAGTTTTAATATAGCACTTTTGGCGGCAAAAAGCCATATCTTAATCCTAAATAATACTAAAAATGTAGTGAATTTTATTATATGGTTATTTTTTTGGAGTTTCAAAGCGGCAAAAAACGACATAAGTCACCGTAACGCAAAACGGAAATCAAGTGAAAAAATCGGGAAAAAAACAAAATTTTTGATAAAAAAACACAAAAAGACCCCCGCTGTACCAAAAATGGTACACCGTTTGTGATACAATAGAATTGTCAAAGGGAAAGACAACGCAAAACGAAGCAAAACAAAATAAACCACTAAAGATAAAAAAACCAACGGAAAGGAGCAAAAAAATGTTTACACCGATCGTACTTTTTGTCTGTCTGGTAGCAATCGGCGGCATGATTACACAGCGGTAAACTCCGCCACAGAGCCTGTTTGAACTCTCACCCCCGGAGGATTTAAGAGTATTTTTCCACACCATTCTTAATAATCCCCGCGATGTCACGCCGAAGCCCGACCGGGGTCAGCACCTCACAAAATTGCAGATACTGCAACGCCCAAAATCGGATTCCGTCCGCCGTCGCGCGAACCGTCGCCTTAAAGCGGTCCTTGCCGAACGGCGTAATCGCCGCGTCCTTGCCGAAGCGGTCAATCACGTCGTCTAAGATTTTCATATCGCACAGCAGCGTAATCCGCGCGATTTCATTGCCGTACATATAAATCGACGCCTTGGCGTAGTCATACGGCGAAAAGCCCTTAGGAAGCGGCACCGCCTTTTCGGTGGTGAGTTCTATGCTCTTGATTTTATCGATTCTGAAATGGCTGATCGCGCCGTACTTGCCGTAATAGCAAATCAGGTAGTATTTTTCGTTCGCCCACACAATGGCGTAGGGCGAAACGGTATACTTTTCCTCCCTGCGCGGCACCAGCGTTTTGTTGAGGTCGTAGCGGAGGTAATCGAACCGCGCCCGCACCCCGCGCGACACCGCGTCGTCCAGCATTTCTATGCTGTAAAACAGTTCACGGTTGGCGGTTTTCACATCGGGCTTCACAAAGGTCATGCTTTTGATTCGGCGCGAAAAATGCTCGCTTTGCGTGGCTTGCAGTTTTTGAATCAAATCCTTTGTCGCGCGTTCGGGAATAAAACTCGACGAATACACCGCGTCCGCAAGCAG
>JAIRSR010000042.1 GCA_031255355.1 Clostridiales bacterium | reverse complement strand
AGGTTGCCGCTATCCACGGTGGATACGTACCGGGGGCGAAGCGGCTCCAACGTTTTGGTGTTGTACCAATTGTAAAAATGGCCGTTCCATTTTTCTAACCGTTCCATCGTCCCCACGATTTTTTCCAACAGTTCCACCGCTTCGGCTTCGCCGATCAAGCCGGTATGCTCCGCGCATACGACCGCGCCCAGATGCAAACCGATATTTGTGGGTGAAGTTCTGTGCGCCGCGCCGTTTGGCGGGTTTTCTTGGAAGTTATCGGGCGCGAGGTAGTTATCCGAAGCAACGGTAAAATCGGCGAAATAACGCCAGGTACGCCGCGCGATGTCGGTTAAAAATTCCTCGTCCTCTTTTTTGAGCGGCTGTTTTTTGTCGGGCGCGCTTTGGCTCGCGCGGTACATCACAGCGGGCGCGGCCAGCCACAGCGCGGAAAGGGTCAGCGCGGCGGCGGCGGATTTGGCGGCGCAAAGGTATAACGCCGCGGCAAAAATACAGCATGGAAGCATACGCCTGTAATAGCCGCGCAAGCCGGAATCGGGCGTTTTATCCGCGTCCGCCGCCGTCACCCATTCCAACATTTTCTTTTTGGAAACGCGCATACGGTACAGGGCGCGGATTGCCGCGTCAGCACTGACATAGGCATGGTGGGGAAGCAGTATGAAAAGCAGCAACGCTTCAAAAATCATTCCCTTAATGCCGTAGATGATCGTCGCGTTACAGCGTTGCCCGATGTACCGATACCCCGCGTGTACCGCCCAATCGACGGTGGAAATCAACAGAGAAAAGCACAGCGTCAAAAACGCGAAGCCGACCCACAGCACGCTGTCGCCGGGCAGGACGTTAAAGGCGAGGAAGATTACGGCGGTCAACGCGACCGGGACAAGGGAGCGGCGCAAATTATCAAATATTTTCCATTTTGACACAGCGGAAAGCGGGTTTTTCACTTTCCCCGTCAGCCACGGCAGAAGTTGCCAATCGCCCCGCGTCCAGCGGTGGGCGCGGACGGCGTAGGCGGTATATTTCCAAGGGAAGCCGTCCGTAAACGCTACGTCGCTCACCAAGGCACAGCGCAAATAACAGCCCTCTAACAGGTCATGGCTTAGCACGGTGTTTTCCGGCACCGCCTTTGGCAGAAGTTGATGAAACACATCTACGTCAAAAATACCCTTGCCTGTGAAAATGCCCTCGTCGAACAGGTCTTGATACACGTCGGACACCGCGCCGGAATACGTGTCAATGCCACCCTGCCCCGCGAACACGCGTGAAAAAAACGAGGTGTTCGCGCTCTCGATGTCCATATCAATTTTCGGCTGCATAACGGCGTAGCCGGATACCACGCGCCCGTTTTTGATTACAGGCGTGTTGAGCGGGTGCGTCATCGCGCCGATGAGTTCTTTCGCGCTGTCGCGGGGGAGTTTGGTATCCGCGTCCAGCGTGATGACGTATTTGATTTTCGGCAGCGCGGCGGTATCGCCGAGGATTTGCGTGAAGCCTGTGTTTTTTTCACCCCGCAGAAGCCCGCAAAACGCAACGATCGCGCCTCTTTTGCGCTCCCACCCCATATAGATTTTATTGTACGCGTTGTACACGCGTTTGCGGTGGAACAAAAAAAATCCTCCGCCGTATTTGGCGTTCAAGCCGTCGATGACCTCCGAAACGGCGGCGAGAATCTTTGCGTCCTCCGGCGTAGTTTCGGCGCGGCTGTCGCCGAAGTCGCTAAGCAAGCCGAAGTAAATATGCCGTTGACGGTTCGCGAGGTAGTATATTTCAAGTTGACGCGCCAACCGCCGCGCCTGTACCTCGTTGGTGAGCAGCGCGGAGATGACGACAAAAGCCGCCGCCTCACGCGGTATGCCGTCAACAAGTTCCAAGCGCGGTATGGTCGCCGCCTTTGTCGCGCGGGCGGCGATGTAGTTAAACAAATGTACCGCAATATCCGAAGCGGGCAAAAGAATCATGACGAACACCGCCGCCGAGGAGAGTACGCTGTTCGACCGGTCAAAGCAATACCGCGCCGCCCCGGTGGAAAGAAGCAGCGTTACCGCCGCGATTCCCGCGCGGTACAGCGTCCGTTTCAGTTTTTTGCCGCCGCCCCCCGCCGCGCCGAGGTCTGTTTCTATCAGATAATGCCCGACGTGCTTGTTGTTTTGCCGCGCAAGTTCCACCGCGCTCAGCGCCGCTTCGACCTCCGTTATATCAAACCGCTTCGCGATTCGCGCAACGTTTCTGCCGTAAAAATTTTTGGTTTTTTTGTCCATTTTCGGATAAATTCCGGTAACATCGCCGTTTAATATTTTTTCTACTTGGCTGAGCGACTCAAAAATCCGGGTGTAATCCAACGCCAAAATAAAGCGCAGGCTGGTAATGGCGTTGCCCGTGGACACCTGCCGCGCCGTCTGCCGTTGGTGTTCGGCGGCGACGACGGCTTCCGAGTTGGTATTGAGTTTATTCAAACGCGCGTCGATAAAGCGCAGTCCCCCCGCGCCCTCCTTGCCGTGCTTTTTCAGGCCGGAAAATAAACTTTCTATCAAAGACGTGTTTTCATGGATCCCGCCTTTGAAAAACTGCCCGAACGCCTCTTCATACGTTTCCTTTTTCACAAACACGCCGTCCATTGCCGCCCGCGCTTGGGCGTACTGCGTTTGCGTCTTGTTGATGTGGGCGCATAAGCCACGGATGTTTTCGATGAGCGCGATTTTCAGCATAGCCGCCAGCGACCATATTTCCACATC
>JAIRSR010000005.1 GCA_031255355.1 Clostridiales bacterium | reverse complement strand
GACGCGCGCGCTTCCGGGATGTCCACCCGCGCCGCCGCCTTTAAGCCTTGGTCGCCGATTTTTACGTAGACGGGAACGGGGTCTATTTCCTCATACGATTCACGGAATTTGTCATAACTTTGCGTACGCACGGGAATCAAGTTCGGCTCGTTCTCTTTGATCGTCCGCAAAAACGGCTCGATGTCCTCTAATTTGTTGAGCGCGTCCAAATCCAAGTTGTACTTTTCCGCCAACTCCTTTTGAATGATAAAGCCGTACTGCCCGAAGCACACTTGGTAATTCGGAATGGCGTAGGTTTTGCCTTGGTACCTGGTAACGTCCAGCACCATTTGCGGCAGTGCGTCTTTGAGGCTCGGGGCGTATTGACCGATCAAATCATCCAACGGCAGATACGCGCCCTTTAGGACGTTGGGGATAAACTTGTTGAGCCAATTTGAGGTAAAGCAGATGTCAAACGGCTCGTTTGCCGAAATGGAAAGCCCGATTTTATTTTCGTAGGAGCCGAAGTCGATCATGCTCACCTGCAATTCCACGTTGAGTTTTTCTTTGAGAATTTTGTTCACTTCTGTCATAACAAGGTCGTGATCCTGCTGTTTGTCGCCGAACGTGTACCACAGCAGTTTCACCGGCCCCTCCCCGCCGCTTACATCGGCGGTTCCCCCTTTGCCGCACCCCGCGAGGGTGAACGCGCATACCAGCGCAAGCGTCAACGCGATAAACTTTTTCATACTTTTTTTCCTCCTGTTATTTTGTGTGTTGACCTGTTTACTACTCCTTTACGGAACCTACAGTCAAGCCCTTAACAAAGTACTTCTGAAAAAACGGAAACACAAACATCATTGGCCCCGCCGCGATAACACACATTGCCATGCGCATGGTTTCGCTTGGAATCGCCGAGGTGTCGCGGGCAAATTCCGGCATGGTGTTGTAATTCATCGCGATAAACTGTAGGTTGGACATAATTCTGTAAAGCAAATATTGCAGCGGCACAAGCGAATCGGTGTTGATGTACAACAGCGCGTTAAACCAGTCGTTCCACCGCCCAAGCCCGCCCAACAGAGCCACCGTCGCAAGCGCGGGCGTGGAAAGGGGCAGCGCGATTCGGGTAAATATTACAAACTCGTTCGCGCCGTCTATTTTGGTCGATTCAAACAGCGCGGGCGGGAGTTTTTGGAAAAACGTCCGCAGCAGCACGACGTGGAACGCGTTGACCAACCCGGGCAGAATCAACGCCCATATCGTATTGCTCAGCCGCAAGTAGGAACTGACCAAAATATAGGTGGGCACCAAACCGCCGGAAAACAGCATAGTAAAAAATATGTAAAACATGAACGCCTTGCGGAAGCGGAAGTTTTTCCGCGCCAAGCAGTACGCCGCCATTGACATCGCGAACACGCTAAGCGCCGTCCCCGCCACCGTCACGATTGCGGAAATTTTATACGCTTGCAAAATTTGCTCCGGCTTTTTGAACACATAGCGGTAAGCGGTGAGGTTCCACCCCCGGGGCAGCAGACCGTAGCCCCGCGCCGCGATTTCCGCCTCGCTCGAAAGCGAGATCGATATGACGATGACAAACGGAATCAAACAGGCAAGCGCAGTCAAAATCAGCAATAAATTGATAACGCTTCCGCCGAACATCTCACTTCTTTTTACCTTAACCAACTTCATCACCTCTTAAAACAGCGCGTTTTCCGATTCAAATCTGTTTGCGACCGTATTTGTAACCATAATCAGAATAAATCCGACGACCGATTGATACAACCCCACGGCGGCGGACATTCCCTCGTTGCCGAGTACGCGGAGCGCCCTGTAAATATACGTGTCTATGACGTCCGTCGTCGGGTACAGCGTCCCGATATCCCGCGTCAAGTTAAAGAACATGCCAAAGTCACTGCGGAACACGCCGCCAATCGCGAGGATGGTCATGATGGAAATCAGCGGCGTTATCGACGGAATCGAGATATACCACATCTGTTTCAGCCTGCCCGCGCCGTCGATTGCCGCCGCCTCGTAGTACTCGTGGTTGATCCCCGTCAGCCCCGCGTAGTAAATCACGCAATTCAGCCCGATATTTTTCCACACCACCGCTATGGTCAAAATCGCGGGCCACACCGACGCTTCCGCGTACCAATCCACCCCCGCGCCGCCAACGCCCCCGATGAGTTTGTTCATCAGCCCGATGGACGGGTTGAAAAACGCGTAGGTCATAAAGCCCACCACCACCCACGACAGGTACGAGGGCAGTATGATAAAGGTTTGATACGCCTTAATCAGCCATTTTTTCGACACCTCAAACAGCAGCAACGCCAGCACCACCGCCGCGGCCGTTCCCGCCGCGATAAACAGGAAGTTCAAGTAAATGGTGTTGGCGGTGACGCGGAACGCGTCGATCGAGGTAAAGAAAAACTTGAAATTTTCCAGCCCCACCCATTTACTGCCCAAAATCCCCAAATCGACGCGGTAATCCTTAAAGGCAATCACCAGCCCGAACATCGGCGCGTAGCAAAAAATGAGTATATAGGCGAACACAGGGAGGCACATCGCGCACATAATTAAATTGTCTTTGAAATCCTTGCCGCCATACTCCGACTTCATTGGAAAACGACCTCCCGCGAAATTAAGGCTTCGTCCGCGTCCAGCACATACACCCGAATCTCCAAATTTGTTTTGTCCGTCGGCAAGACGAACCCCGCCGTATACTTCTTTTTCACACCCGCTTGAAACGCGGGGGAAGCCGCTTTGCTAAACCGCAAAAGTTCGCCGCCGCGATAGAGCGCGGCATACAGCGTCATACCGCCGTCGGAAGCAAGCGTGTTTTCCACGGCGATATTCGCCGTCACGTAATTCAGCCGCCCGATCCCGCTCACTTTGTTCCCCGCGTAATCCGCGAACGACGCGCTCAAAAACGCGGGGTGTACCGTGCTTTCAAAGCCGAGGACGAAATCGCCGCGCATTGCCGTATCCTGCGCCGCGACGCTCTTGTCCACCGTGACGGAGTACGCCACCCCCGCCTGAACCGGCGCGGTCAGCGTCACCTCAAACCGCTTGCCGCCGAAGTCGTACTGCACATTCGCGGGAATCACGGTTCCCTCGCGGCGCACGGTCACCTTGCCGGCGGTTGCGGTTTTCAAGTCTATCGGTTGGTCGAAAAACAGACTGAACGCGGAGGTATCCGCCGGGAACCGCACAAAATCCTCCGTCAACTCCGTTTTCCTGCCGCCGTTCATCTCGATATGCGTAATTTTCGGCGGCGGCGTTTCCTCACGGTCTACAAAGAAGAACCCCACCCGCGCCAACCGTTGCGCCCCCGGTATGGTTTCGCCGCCTTGGTCCGCAGGATAGGTAACGTCATTGAGCGGCTTGACGACAACTTCCGCCTTGTGCCACCCGGGACGGAACGGCGATTCCGAGAAGTACGTGTTTTGCATCGGGGAAGCCAAGTACCCCAACCGGGGGGAAATGTCCTCGATGTGTACGCCGTCCACGTACAGCGAAAAATCCGCGCCGTATTTATCCATGAGGGAAATCATACCGAAAGCGGAGCCTGTAAAGTACAACTCTAATTTATCCCCCGCCGTTTTTGATTGATAATACGATACGCCGTTATGGGTGATTTGCGTCCAATTGCCCACCGTGTTGACCACCTCTGACGCGGGAACGATTTGGATATTCGTGAACTCTCTGCCGAACACGGGCGTTTCTTTCCCCTCCGGGTCAGGCTTCACAAAATAAGCGTCCCTGTCCTCCGTGAACTTGCTGACGATATAATCCCCCCACAATTGATAGCCCGCCTCGTTCGGGTGTACCGCGTCGCGCTGCCAATCGCCGTAAAAAGCCTTGCGTTCCTCTAACGTATAGTTATCGCCCACGTATTTTTGAATATTCACCACAGGGATTCCGTATGCCGCCGCCACTTCGTCATGCACGTCCGTACACGCGCCGAGGGTTAGGTCCGTGGTGTACAAAAACATAATGTACGGAACTTTCGGAAGCCGCAGCAGTTGCCGCACAATGCCCTCCATGTACTGCTTGACGGTGACGGGGTCCGCGCTTTTGTCGTTGATTGCGAACTCGACGATTACAAAATCGGGATTGCGGGAAATCACGTCCCTGCCCAATCGGTAACAGCCGAAATTAGAGCCTGTACCGCCAATCCCCGCGTTGTAAAGGTTGACCGTCTTGCCCGCAAACGTATTTTTCAGATACCGCCCGAAGATGCCGGGCGCGGCGTTGTCGCCGAACCACGAATTTTGCCGCCCTCCCGCGCCTTGACCGTCGGTGAGCGAGCCGCCTATGGCGACGACGTTGACGACGCTGTCCGGGAATATGCCGTCGTTCGGCGCGGCGGCAAAGCCCGTAACCGCCGCCGTGACCAACAGGCATACCGCCGTTACTACCGCTAAAACCTTTTTCATGGCAGAATCTCCTCCTTTTATTCTCCGGCAAGCATGATCGCTCTGCCCGTAGACGCGTAAATCGTCAGCAATCCGTAATCGGGGATATAGCCGTCGGTGTCCTCTACGTCGAACACCGTCTTACCGTCTACCTTAAAGATGATATGTACGCCGCCGCCGTCAAGGTCTACCGTGCCGAGTTCAATCCCGTGCCATTCGCCCGTGCGGATAAATTCATTCGGGATGACCTCGAACGTCTTGCCCCCTAAATAGAAGCGGTGCAGTTCTATGACGTCCTCTTTTAGGATAATCATGTAGGAAGTCGTAGACCACCCCACGCTGGTCGGGTCTGCCGCCCGCATACCAAAGCCTTGCCAATTTGCCGTTAAGTCGAACTTCGCCTGAAACGTCCAAATCGGGTAACTTGGCAGCACCTCTTGATATCCCGCGACTACGCCTCCGTTTGCCGCAGGCAGGAACGTGAGAATATCGTCCGCGACGCGGATAAAGTTCGCGTTATCCGCTTTCCACCCGACGGGGTTTGTAATGAGCGGCTTCATGCTGACGTTGCCGCTCTTGCGGCTTGCCTCAAAGTTGGCGATTCCCGCCTCTAACGCCGCGACCGCCTCATCTATGCCGTTTTGCGACGCCGTCTTGCCGTCACGCGCTTCCCGCGCGTCCGCTACGATTTGTTCAAACTTGACCTTGCCGTCCGCAGAGTAATCGCCCACGTTTTCCCCCGTGACCGCGTTTTTCGCCAACTGCTCCGCTTGGTCTAACGCCGCCGCCAAAGCGGTTTTGTCTAAAATCTCCGTCATTGCGGTGGTGAAGCCCGCAACCCCCTCCGCGTTCGCGGTTACGAAAGGACGGAAGCGCGACGTACCCAACGCCTCAACTTTCCAATAATACCGCCTGCCGCCGTAGGCAAGCCCGTTGACAAGCATAGTCGTTCCGCTCACCTCGCGCTGTTCCGCAACGCCGTAAAACGCCCTGTCCCCCGCGATAGTGACCCTGTACTTCGTCGCGCCGACAACCGGCTGCCAACTAAGCCGCAGTTTGTTCCCCGCGACATTCAGCGTTCCGTTGCGCGGGTAAATCAAACGAAACGCGGGGACGTTCGGCATTTTACTTCGGTTTTCGTCTAATCGCAAGCCAACCGAGGAATAATCTGTGGATTTGAAGTCCTCAAACCCGGGAATCGCCTCTGTCAAACTGAAGTCCCCCGCCGCCGCGTCCCGAAACGGAAGCGCGTCACTCGTAGCGTAGTTATTTTCAAACCGCCCGAAAGGGAGTGCCTGTTCCGCGACGGAAACATCTTGCGATTTATAACTGAGCGTCCGCTCAATGACGTTGCGCAGCGGCAACTCGTAGGGTTCGTTGATTAAATTCGCCAAATGCGGGTACCGTTGCCGCCACGGTTCGCTGTTGACAGGCATATTCAAGTAGTTCGGCAACAGAAAGAACCCCGCGTCGTTGTCTATGTCGTAGCGCGTTTTGGAAATTTTAATCAGCGTCACCGAATTAAGGCTATCGGCGACGGTGTTATCATAAATGTTAAAATCATGCCCGCCGTGAATGAAAATCGGCGTCGCGACGTTGTAAAACGTGTTTTGGTAAATTTCATAGCCGCTCT
>JAIRSR010000274.1 GCA_031255355.1 Clostridiales bacterium | reverse complement strand
ACGCCGCAATCAGTTCCCCGACGGAATACCGCTTGTTCACAGGCATAATCTCACTCCGCGTACCGTCGTCAGGCGCGTGCAGGGAAACAGAGAGGGTAACGGGCATATGTTCCTTTGCCAGCGCGTAAATTTTATCCGCAATGCCGCAGGTGGAAAGTGAAATATGACGGCAACCGATGTTCATACCCTTGGCGTGACTGACGTTCCTCAAAAATGTCACAACATTTTCATAGTTATCCAACGGTTCGCCGATTCCCATAAGCACAATATTGGAAATCCGCTCCCCCAAATCCCGCTGTAACGCCGCCGCTTGCCCGAGGATTTCCCCCGCCGTCAAGTCGCGCACCTTGCCCCCAAGCGCGGACGCGCAGAATTTGCACCCCATACGGCAACCCGCCTGTGTGGAAAGGCACACGGAAATGCCGTGGCGGTACGTCATTGCGACGCTCTCGATCAGCCCTCCGTCATTTAGACGCAAAAGATACTTTTTGGTTCCGTCCAAGGCGGAAACAAAGCGTTCCTCTATGGTAACCGAGGCGGTTCCGAACTCCCGCGCTAATTTCCCGCGCAGGTCTTTCGGCAGGTCGCTCATGCCGTCAAAGTCCGTAACCCCGCGCGAAAACCATTGGAACATTTGCTCCGCTCTGTACTTCGGCACGCCGAAACTTTCCATTTCCCGCGCCAAACCGTCAAGGGTCAAATCGTTTAGGTTAGTCATTCCATACCTCTTTCATCAATTGCTCTACCCTCGCCTTTACCTCGTCCGTTTCCCGCGCGTCTATCTCAATCGACACCACATCGCCCTCTTTCGCGTTCGGCACCAACGCCAACGGCAGATTCGCCATAGTCTTATCGGGCAGTTCCACCACGGCAAAGCCGCCCTCGAACCTATCTATAATCACTTTCATCTCCCACACGTCCTCACCGCGTTAATTTCCCACCCGTATATTCTCGCCGTCGCTGTAGATGACTATGGTACCCAGTTCGTCAGTGCGGTAGACACTAACGCCGTCATTTTCAAGATTTTGCAAGGTATCCGGCGCGGGGTGGCGGTACGAATTGCCCTGCCCGACGGAGATTACCGCAACGCGCGGCGACACCGCCCGCAAAAAGGCGGGCGCGGTGGAGGTATTGCTGCCGTGATGTCCCACTTTCAGCACATCGGCGGCAAGCGCGTACCCCGCGCCGAGCATTTCAGTTTCACTGAGGTTTTCCGCGTCCCCCGTCAGCAAAAACGCCGTATCGCCGTAGGTAATTTTAGTCACTGCGGAATGGTTGTTCAACTCCGCGTACCGCTCGCCGTTCGGGGCAAAAAACTCTATGCTCACCCCGCCGCCGCCGGGCAACACCATGCCGCCCTTTGCGCTGCCGACGGTCAAGCCCTTGTCCCGAATCTCGGTGAGCAGGCTCTCGAACGCCTTGGTATTTGCCGATACCTTTGGCATGTAAATTTCCCCGATTTCAAACTCCCGCACCACTTCGTCCATGCCGCCGATATGATCCTCGTGCGGGTGCGTCGCGATAAGAATATCAATTTTTCCAACGTTTTGCTCCCGCAAATACCCGACTACCTTGTCCGCCGCGCTTCCCGGCCCCGCGTCGATGAGCATCGCGCGTCCGTCCGGCAACTTCGCCAGCATACTATCGCCCTGCCCCACGTCGATAAAGTGCGCCTCCAGACGCGGCGGCGGGTTCGGCGGCAACGTACTTTCCCCGTCGCGCACTGCGGCGGTGTACAGACCCAGCGCGGCAAGCGCGGACGCAACCACGCCGATCAAAACATTAGGCTTCATTGTTTCACACCATAGGCTTCGCGCGGAAAACCAAGCGCAAAAGCCGTCCTTTCCCATAAGTTTCAGCGCGCGTCACGCCGATACCGCAATCCCCAACAGCGGCGCGGCGTTGCGGTACAGCACCGCGCTCAATTCCTCGGCGGAAAGTCCGACAGAGGCGATACGCTGAAGGTCGGCGGTTTGTCCGCCCCAAGGGGAATCGGTGCCGAACAAGCATTTTTCCGCGCCGTGCTTCCTGATGACGCGCAGGAAATCCTCGTCCGCGAGTTTCCCCATCGTACAACTAATATCAAAATAAACGTCCTGCCCCGCCAAATACGTTTCCACAGCGTCCCAACATTCGTAGCCGCCGGTATGGGCGAACACGAGGTTGCCCCCGCCGACAGCGTCAATCATGCGCCGCGCACGGTCGGGAGGGCAGTGTACCGCGCCGGGAAGCCCTATGTCCACGCCGCTGTGGAATACCACCGTAAGCCCCAACTGTTTCGCGCGGTCTATGACGGGGAACACCCTTTCGTCGTCTATAAAAAACCCTTGGTAATCGGGATGCAGTTTGATTCCTTTTAGCCCCAACGCCGCCGCTTCGTCCAGCGCGGCCGCCCAATCCTCCGAAAACGGATGCACGCTTCCAAAGGAAATGATACCGTTCTTGCCCGTGATTTCCGCCGCGTATGTATTGACAGACCGCTCCTGCCCCGGCTTGGTCGCAATGGGGAGGGTGACGGAATACGCCACGCCCGCCGCCGCCATAGACCGCGTCAGCCCGCCGAGCGTACCGTCGGTAAACGGCGTAAGGCCGGAGCGTTCACTCAGCAGCGCGATGGTTCGCGCCGCGATTTTTTCCGGGAAAATATGGGTGTGAAAATCAATCACCACGGCTTTGCCGCCTCCTTATCAAACCTATCCGCTTACTTCCGCGCGGCGGTTTTGTATCCTCTATTGCTCTATTTTACACCAAAATCAAAAAAATATCAATAGGTTCTTGCCGTTATTCCCCCAACGCGCCGATTGCCCGAACCGCCAACGCGTCGCAACGCTCGTTTTCGGGATGCCCCGCGTGTCCCTTGACCCACACAAAATTCACCTCGTGCGCGTCAGTCAGCGTCAAAAGCCGTTCCCAAAGGTCGCTGTTGAGTGCCTTGTCCTTTTTGGTGCGCATCCATTGATTTGAACGCCACTTGACCGCCCAGCCGCAGCAAATCGCGTCCACCAGATACTTGGAGTCGCTGTACAGCGTGACGCGGCACCGCTCTTTCAACGCCGCAAGCCCCTCGATCGCGGCGGTGAGTTCCATGCGGTTGTTGGTCGTGTCTTTCTCTCCCCCGCTCAATTCCTTTTCCTTGCCGTTGTAACGCAGCACCGCGCCCCACCCGCCCGGGCCGGGGTTCCCGCTGCACGCGCCGTCGGTATATATTTTGACTTCTTTCACGCAAACACCACCTTGTACATATTTTACCATAAATAAAAGTACTTTACAATACATTAAAAATATTGTAAAATAATATTTAGCAGAGCCTGTGTAAAAAATCCGCATGGTACGGGTTCGGCAGAATCTTTTGTGCCTTTCACAGAAAGGAATGGTTATAAAAATGGTCAAAAAAAAATATGATGATGATTCGATCTCCTCGCTAAAGGGCGCGGACAGAGTGCGCAAACGCCCGGGGGTTATTTTCGGCTCGGACGGTATCGAGGGTTGCTGCCATTCCGTGTTTGAAATTTTATCCAACTCCATAGACGAGGCGCGGGAGGGCTACGGTACACTCATCACCGTAACCCGCTTCCGTGACGGCTCCGTGCAGGTGGAGGACAACGGACGCGGGATTCCCGTCGGCTATAACGAGAGGGAACAGCGGTACAATTGGGAATTGGTCTTTTGCGAAATGTACGCGGGCGGTAAGTACAACAACAACAGCGGCAACAACTATGAGTTTTCGCTCGGTCTGAACGGGCTTGGGACGTGCGCGACGCAGTACGCCTCGGAATACATGGACGTGGAAATCCGGCGGGACGGTCACATCCACCGTCTGCACTTTGAAAAGGGGGAAAACGTCGGCGGGCTGCAAAGCGAGCCTACGCGCTTTCGGGCGACGGGCACCAAAACCAAGTGGCGGCCGGACATCGACGTATTTACCGATATTGACATTCCGACGGAATACTTCCTCAGTGTGCTGAAAAAGCAAGCGGTAGTCAACGCGGGCGTGGTGTTCAAGTTGTTGGTCGAGC
>JAIRSR010000245.1 GCA_031255355.1 Clostridiales bacterium | reverse complement strand
TAATTTAGAGGTCTACGGATTTTGCGGGGACTGCGGCGCGGAGGAATAACCGCCGCTTCGGGCGAATATGCTTGAAATTGACGGCTTCACGCGAACACGGTACAAGGAGGGCTTATGGCGGCGGAAACTATTGTTGTTTCGGGATTTTTAGGCGCGGGGAAAACCACGCTGATTCAAAAATTGCTCGGCGGGGTGTTTGTCGGCGAAAAGGTTGTTCTGATTGAAAACGACTTCGGCGAGGAAAGTGTGGATGCGGCTCTGCTCCGTCCGCGCGGCGGAAATCTCACGGTGCGGGAACTCAACTCGGGCTGTATTTGCTGCGGGCTGTCGGGGGATTTTGTAAAAACCGTCGGGGAAGTTTCGCGCCGCTTCCGTCCCGATAAAATTATCGTGGAACCGTCCGGCGTGGGGAAGTTATCGGATATTATCAAGGCGTTTGCCGACCCGCGCGTCACTTCCGAAGCGACGCTTGCGGCGGCGGTTACGGTAGCGGACGCGAGACGCTGTAGGACGCATTTGGATAACTTCGGTGAGTTTTTCGAGGATCAAATCAAAAACGCGGACGCGGTACTGCTCAGCCGCGCGGGGGAGTTCCCCGGCGCGGTAGACGGCGCGAGGGAGTTGATCGCGGAAGTCAACCCGCGTGCCGTTGTGTATTCCGAGGCGTGGGACGCGTTGGACGCAAAGGAACTGCTCCGCCGCGCGTCACGGTTGCGGAGCGGGGCGGCTCATGAGAGTG
The DNA here is from genome assembly GCA_031255355.1 of Clostridiales bacterium. Lineage (GTDB taxonomy): Bacteria > Bacillota > Clostridia > Monoglobales > Firm-18 > JAIRSR01. Next base: position 5,834 of record JAIRSR010000245.1, on the reverse strand, counting down.
CTTCTGACTGTGATTGTGATTGTCACGATTGCAATCACGGCGGTTGCGGTCATGCCGCCGGGGAAGTTTTTGACACCGTTACCGTGCGGACGGACAAAATATTTACCGTCGGGGACTTGCAAGCGTGTGCAAATCAGTTAGAGCGCGGCGCGTTCGGCGACGTACTCCGCGCGAAAGGAATCGTGCGCGGGGAGGACGGCTATGTCAGCCTGCAATACCTGCCCGGGGAAACGCGCGTGACGGACTGCGCGGCGGCGGGCGGTATGCTGTGCGTCATCGGCAAAGGCTTAGACGGACGCGCGTTAGTCAGACTCTTTGGCGGGGAGGGTTGCCTGTGATACCTGTTTATGTGATTACCGGATTTTTAGACGCGGGGAAAACCACGCTTTTGAACCAACTGCTCGGCGGCGGGAAACCGAACGTACAGCGGTTGGTGTTGCAGTTTGAAAGCGGGGAGGAACCGCTGCGCTGTCAAGACGGCGGCTGTGAAACGCTGTCGTTCCCTAAAAAAATGCTGGAGCGGGAGCCCCGGCAAATCACGGAGGACATTTACGGCTGTTTGCTGAAAAATAAACCGCAAGAAATTTGGATTGAATGGAATTGTGTCGCGCCGCTCTCTCAATTGCGGGAGTTACTCTCGCGCCGTTCGCTGTACCGCTGTTGCCGCGTGACAAAGGTGATTCACATCGCGGACGCGGAAACGTTGGAGGGCATATTAGGGAAAACCGGCGGCGCGTTGCCCGACCAAATCGCGGATTGTGATTTCGCGGCAGCGCGGAACGCGTCCTCCGACGGCGCGTACCGCCGAATCAAGCGCGTGTTGCGTGCGCTCAACCCGGGGATTCCGGTGTACCGCGCGGAGCAAACGGAGGAAATACGCGGCAGGTTGTACCGCAAAAAACCGCGCCCCGCCGCCGTTTTCTGCGCCGCGCTTGCCGCGCTTACCGCCGTGTATTTGTGTACCGCGCCGCTTTTTAAGTTGCCGCAAACCCTTGTAAATACGGTGATTAACGTGTTTTTGGGTACCCTGTTGCAAGCGGTGCCGTTTTTGATTATCGGCGTGTTGATTTCGTCGGCGATTCAAGTGTTTGTTCCGAGAGAAGCAATTGAGCGGCTGTTCCCGAAAAAATTAGGCTTGGGTATGTTGGCGGCCGTTTTGGGCGGCTTTTGTCTGCCTGTTTGCGACTGCGCCTCGATCCCGGTGTTCCGAAGTTTGGTGAAAAAGGGCGTTCCGCTCCCTGCGGCGATTACCTTTATGACCGCCGCGCCGGTGATCAATCCGGTGGTAATGCTCTCCACTTATTACGCGTTCAACGGCAGTGTCAAAATCGTCGCGGCGCGGGTCGGCATGGGAATCTTCGCGTCCGTCTTAACGGGGCTGTGGTTCGCGCTTCGTCCGTCGCGCGGCGCGGTGCTTGCCGGCGGCTTTGACGGCGCGATGTGCGCTTGCGGTTGTTACGAAGCCGATGCGGACGGAAGCACTTGGCGCGGCAAAACCGCATTGTTCCTGCGTCACTCGCAAGCGGAGTTTTTCAATGTAGGGAAGTATCTGACGGTCGGCGCATTCGCGGCGGCGTTGTTCCAAAGCGTGATGACCACCGCCCCGCTGCGCGGCGGTACGGCGATTGCCGCGTCCCTGTTGGTGATGATGGCGGCGGCGTTTGTGCTTTCGCTGTGCTCGTCGTCCGACGCGGTGATTGCCAGGGGCTTCGCGTCGCGGTTCCCGTTGGGCGCGGTGATGGGCTTTTTGGTGTTCGGGCCTATGATGGACGTAAAAAACGTCATTATGCTGTCGGGAGGCTTTTCAAAACGGTTTGTCGGGAGGCTTCTGTGCGTCGTTTTCACGGTGTGCTTCCTTACCGCGCTTGTGTTCGCGCGGTATGTCACAAATTAGGAGGGTGAGGAACTATGTATGACCGTAAAAAAGTATTAAATCCGCAAACGCTGTTGGAACTGCTGTGCTATATCGCGTTTGCCGTTTCCCTGTGCAGGTTGACCGTTACGGGACAGTATAAGTCGTATGTCACGCCGAAAATGGAGCCGTACTTTTATTTTACCGTCGCCGTCATGGGCGTTTGGGCGGTATCGGGGTTGTTTCGGCTGTTTCAGCCGCGCCATAAGGTGCGGGCGGCGCATTGTTTGATTTTGACGATCCCCGTCCTCCTCCTGTTGCCGCCCCATACCCCGATCAACACCGCCGCGTTGTCCGTCGGCTACGTGGGCGGCGGCGCGTTCGCGGGATTTTCCGGGCAGAGCGGTTACGCCGCATACAATCCGCCGCTTCCCGCAACCATTATCGAACCGGGAATCGCGGACGATACGCCCTCCGTCGGCGTGGAGCAAACCGCCGCGTTCCCCGGCTTGGACGCGGAACACAGGAAAATCACGGTGGCAAATGAGGATTTCGGGCTTTGGATCGCGGAACTATATGATCATATGGAAACCTACGAGGGCTATACGGTGGTGATGACCGGCGCGGTGTTCAAAGACCCGGAACTGATGAACGCGAACGAGTTCGTTCCCGCGCGGCTGATGATGTCCTGCTGTGTCGCGGATTTAACCCCCGCAGGGTTGCTGTGCGCGTATGACGGCGCGGACGGCTTATCGCCCGATTCGTGGGTAACGGTGGAGGGAACGCTCTTTGTCGGGCAGTATGAATTTGAGGGAACAACGTATGCGGATCCGCAAATTTCCGTGGCGAAAATCACACCCGCCGAGGCGGTGGAGGGCTATATCTACCCGATAGGATAATCGCGCGGGCGCAACGCGTAGGCGCAAAAATCCGCAAAATAAAAGAGCCGTTCGGCTCTTTTATTTTTTGCTTCTCAATAATACGTGAGGCCGCCGCGTCCGCGTTCTCGCGATCCGCGACGGTATCCTGACGGAACAGACAGTAATCCAAAAGCACATAGCGCGGAGCGTTGTTTTTTAGGATAATCGCCGTTCCATTTTCGTCCACAAGGCGGGCAACCCTTGAAAAGTTCCGATTGGCTTCCGGGACAGAAACAAGGTTTTCTACGTTGATATTCATTTTCAACACCTTTTAATTCGGATTCGCAATCTCCAAGCACAGCGCGATAATTTTGCTCGTTTCGCCGCGTGACACAAAATTATCGGGCTTGAACGTGTTGTCCTCATAGCCGGAAACCACACCGAGGGTCAGCGCGGTTTCAACGCTATCCGCCGCCCACGCGGGAATCGCGTCGTTGTCGGCAAAGGACAGCCCCGCGCCAACCTCCGCGCTCAACTGAAACGCGCGTACCGCAAGCACGACCAATTCTTTGCGCGACACGTTTTGCGCCGGCTGAAAGGTGTTGTCCTCATAGCCTGTGATAATGCCGAGTTCCACCGCTTTTTGTACGTATCCCCCTGCCCAATCCGCGATACTTTCCGCGTCCTCAAAGGGCAGCGATACCGCTTCGGACGGAACCTCGCCCAGCGCGGCGACGATAATTTTCGCCGCTTCAGCGCGGGTAACTTGGTTGTCGGGACGGACGGTTCCGTCCTCGTATCCGTTGATTACGCCTTTTTCTATCAAAGATTCAAAAAAGTTTTTAGACCAATGCCCGTCTATGTCGTGATACCGCGCCTCCGGCTGTGTGGGTGTTGGCGGCGCGGGAGGGGGAATCGTAATCGTTCCGTTGCCGCCGCCGCTACCGCCGCTACCGCCGCTACTGCCGCTGTCGCTCACTCTGTTAAACGTCATGCTTGTTTCCTCACTGTAATACCCGCCGATTTTCGCCACCGCCTTAATCGTTCGGGTGCGGGTCAACACAATGGGGTCTTTCGGGTCATACAGCCGCGTTGGGTTGCCGCCGTCCGTTGTGGTGTAATAGATTTCCGCGCCGTCCGTCCGCTTCTTGAACCCGACTTTAAGGCTGGAATAAAAGGTTTTTGAACCGCCGTCATACTCAAAAATCGGCTTGGGGATATGGGTGTCGCCCACGTACACCTCCGCTTTGGCTAACTTGCCGTCGCCGTCGCCGTAGTTGACTTCAAGTTCACGTCCGTCCGCGCGGTAAAATTCGGAATATCCGTTGATTGAGATTTCGGGACTGCCGCTTGACAGCACCTCAAACGTCACCGTCGCGACAATATAATCCGCAGACGCTTCGCCGCTGATTCCGTACCAAAACTCAATCGCGCCGTCGTTGTTGTCGAGCAGAACGGGGCCTGTAATCCCTGTTTCCCCGCCGCCTTTGACGCTTACCGCTTTGATGTATTCCTCCTCGAAGCCAAGGAGGAGTTTATAGGAAAATATGCCCGAACCACGGAGGGCGTTGACCGTTTTTACAGAGACGTCAAACGTCTTGCCGATTGCGGTTTTTTGCGTTACAGACCATACATCAAGGTACAGTGCCGGGCCGGAATTTGTCGCGGCGGCAAATGCCGCAGACGGCAAAATCAACAGCAACGATACGGCAAGCGCGATGATTCTTTTACTCATTTTGTGCCGCCCCCTTTGCCAAATACCCTGCGGTAAAGCAATCCGCGTCGTCCTGCGTCATGCCGCCGTCGCCGTTTAGGTCGGCGGTCTTGGCGTATTCGCCGCCGTTTATGTACACGCACAGCGCGTGAAAATCAAGAAAGTCAATCCTGCCGTCGGCGTTCAAATCGCCGGGGTACAGCGTGTCGATTACGGCGCGGAACCCGTCGGCGGGGTCGAACGCGCCGCTTTCATACGCGATATATCCGTCGCCCGATACCGTCAGTTTGTAACTTCCCGCCTCGATTTGCGTCAAGTCGTCCAGCACCGCCGTAACCTTGCCCTCCGCTATTTCCCCGAATACAAGCGGATACTCATGTTCGCCGTCTGTGATTTTGGCGGTGAGGTTATCGGTAGAAAGCAGGTTGCCGATAAGATTCACCGTCGCGCTGACGGTTTTTTCCGCAGGAAGTACGGTGAGTTCCGCGCCGCTCGCCGTGACGGGAATTTCCTCACCGCCGCTTACAAGGTAGGAACCGCCGCCCACCGAAAGGGTGAATACCGCGCTTGTTTCGCCGTCCGCAAGCGCGTCGTCCTTGACCGTTAGCCCGTAGACGAGCAACGCGTCGGAGGGGGTGAACACCCGCGCGGGGGAAACGGTGAAAAGTTCCGTTTCGCTGTCAAAAGTAACGCCGTCCGCCCAGGTGATTTCCGTATCGTCGGGGGAAAACAGCGTGTCGAGCGCGTCGGAATACGCAAGCGCAAGCCTGCCGCTTTCAATTTCCAATCCGTCCTCGGATTCGGAATTGATATAAAACGAAAATGTAACCGTTTCGCCCTCCGTGACCGTTTGCCGGCTGACCGCGACGTGGACCTCCGCCGACGCGGGCGGGTCGGCGTGTACCGCGCTTGTAAGGCTAAACGCCGTCACGCATAGCGCGGCGATTACCGCCGATCGTTTGAAAAATGATTTCAAAATACAAACCCTTCTTTCTGAATAAAATATGATGAAATACGCCTTAATCTGAAAAAAATATCGCCTTAACGCAAATTTTGCCGCGTCATTGCCGCTTGCGTTATCATTATCATATCATTTTGCGCAAGTATTGTCAATAGACTATATGCGGTAGTTTGTGTATGAAAATAATTGATTTGCACTAAAAACTCATTTGTGTTAATCAGCAAACAAGCCGGGCAATTCCCGTAACCTCCCATATCCTCGCGAAGCAATAACATACGCGATGACTTCACCGCCGTCGTGATTCATCGTGTGCCAAAGCTATTGCGTAGTTTTCCCGCAATAATGTCCCCGCATTTCATCCATCCCATTCAATGCGGATTTTCAGCAATTTTTCTTTCAATCCGGCATATTTTGGCTTTACGTTTCTAAGACGGTTTTTAGTTTTTT
>JAIRSR010000218.1 GCA_031255355.1 Clostridiales bacterium | reverse complement strand
GTCTATGGGGCGGCGTTGGTATCGGGGTCGCTGACAGGTTGGACGGTGAGCGGTACGCAAAATATATTTTTATCAAAGCGGGAATTTTTTGCGCGGCGATATTGACAAAATGAGTTTTTCGGGTTAAAATGAAAGTATAAAACTTCAGGGACGGGTGAAATTCCCTATCGGTGGTACAGCCCACGGGCGCGTGACGCTTTGTCCGCGCGGATTCGGTGAAACTCCGAAGCCGACGGTAATACCGGCAATAACACGCCGGTTCAGTCCGGATAAAAGAAGGCATAGCGTTGTTTGTGTTGCCCTGATGTTTTCAGGGCTTTTTTATTTTACGAAAAATTATTTAATAATTTTTCGTAAAATAAAACATTGAAATGATACCTTGACAAAGGGTTTCGGCTGTGCACCAAAAGTGCCAAAGGCACTTTTAATTACGAAAAATTATTAAATAATTTTTCGTAAAATAAAACATTACCAGTCTAAAAAAGGGGAATCATAAAATGACCAATTCAAAGACCAAAAAAATCACCGTTACCGCTGTTATGGCGGCTATGGCGACGGTATTGATGTTTCTTGAGATGCCGTTGCCGCTGTTTCCGTTTTTCCTAAAGTTGGACGTTAGCGACCTGCCCGCCGTCATATGCGCGTTCGCGATCGGCCCCGGGTGGGGCGCCGCCGTCGAACTGCTGAAAAACCTCATACATATGCTGTCCACGCAAACCGGGTTCGCGGGGGAAGCCGCCAACTTTGTCGTCGGCGCGTGTTTTGTGATTCCCGCAGGGTTGATTTACCGAAAAAAGCATACGAAAAAAGGTGCGCTTGCGGGTCTGGCGGCGGGTACGCTTTGCATGGCGGCGGCGGGAATCGCCGCGAATTTCCTCATCATACTGCCGATTTACTCACAACTGATGCCCATTGACGCAATCGTCCGAAAAACAGCGGAGGTCAACAGCCTAATCACCGATAAAACCTCTCTGGTTCTGTACGGCATTACGCCGTTCAATTTAATCAAGGGTGTGATCATATCGGCGGTGACGCTGTTGATTTACAAGCCGGTTTCCGCTATTCTGCACCGCTAAGGCGGTAATAAAAGCCCCGCTTTTTCATGAGCGCGTCGTGATTGCCCTGCTCGGCGATTCGTCCGTCCCGCGTGACGAGGATGGTATCCGCGCCGCGTATGGTGGACAGCCGGTGCGCCACAATAAAACTCGTTCTGCCCTCCGTGAGTTTCGCGAACGCCTCCTGTATGCGCCGTTCCGTAAGCGTATCGACACTGCTGGTCGCTTCGTCCAAAATCAGCATGGACGGATTGGCAAGCATGACCCGCGCGACGCATAGCAGTTGCGTTTGCCCGCGCGACAAATTGCCGCCGTCCCCGGAAATAATCGTCTGATACCCATGCGGAAGCCGCGTGATAAAGCCGTGTGCGGAAGCCGCGTGCGCGGCGGTCTCTACCTCGGCGGCGGTGGCGTTCGGCTTTGCGTAGGCGATATTATCCCGAATCGTGCCGCGAAACAGCCAAGTATCCTGCAATACCATACCGTACAGACCGCGCAGACTGTTCCGCGTGACGTTTTTGATGTTCTCGCCGTCTACGCGGATTTCACCCGCGTCCGCGTCGTAAAAGCGCATCAGCAAATTGATGATTGTGGTTTTGCCGCTCCCCGTCGGCCCGACAATCGCGACGCGCTCCCCCGGCTTTACCGTTAGGTGCAGCCCTTGAATCAGCGGTACGTCCTTTTGGTAGGAAAACGCTACATCTTTCAGCGATACGCGCCCCTCACAGCGCGTGATCGTTTTGTTGCGCGAATCGTCGGCTTCCGTCGGTTCGTCGATCACGGCAAACACCCGCTCCGCGCCCGCCGCCGCAGATTGCAAGCGCACCGCGACGTCTGAAATCTCATTGAACGGCGCGGCGTACTGCCCCGCGTAGGTTAAAAAACTCGCGATTTGCCCTATCGTAAGCATACCGCCAATCGCCCCGAGCGCACCTGTAATCCCGACGGCGGCGAACACCACGCCGTTGACAAAGCGGGTGGCGGGGTTCGTCAACGAGGAGTAAAACTGCGCTTCCACGCCGCAACCGTACAGGCGGGCGTTGATTTCGTCAAACGCCTGTTGCGCGTGCGCCTCATACCCCGCCGCCTTGACCGTCTTGTGACCGCCGAGGATTTCCTCCGCCAGCCCGCTCAACTCCCCGTGCGTCCGCGTTTGCAGAGTGAACAGTTTGTGGCCGCGCTTCGCGATCGCTGCGGCAATCAACAGGGAAAGCGGCGTTAAAACAATGACTACGGCGGCGATATAGCGGTTCATAGAGAGCATAAGCAGCAGCGTCCCCGCGATCGTGATCACGCCGTTGAACAGGCGCGTCAGTCCTTGCAGCAAGCCGTCCGTGATTTGCTCCGCGTCGTTGATTAACCTGCTGAGCAGGTCGCCCCGGGCGTTGCCGTCGATGTATTTGAGCGGGACGGCGTTTAGCCTGTGAAATAAATCGACGCGGATTCCGTGTACCGTTTGATACGCCGCGCGGTTGACGCATTGCGTCATCAGCCATTGGAACAACGCGCTAAGCGCGGCGGTCAGCGCGAAAATCAGCAAAATTTTAGCCAACGCGGGGTAGTTCACCGCGCCAATTCCGACGGCGCAATCCACCGCCTTGCCAATCAGCACCGGAAGAAACAGCGAAAGTGTTACGCTTGCCGCC
>JAIRSR010000176.1 GCA_031255355.1 Clostridiales bacterium | reverse complement strand
CAACTCAATATTGCTCGCGCGGGCGTTGTACGTGCCGTTAATCGTCCTGTAGGCGTTGACAAGCAGTTCCTTTTTGTTGATGGTGTAAAACTTCTCGAACGCCAAACTGTTTAGTATGTAATAAAAAAATATAATGCCAACGACAAATTCCGACAAAATCATAAAAAGTCTCAGGCACACCGAACGCTTCATTCCGCCACCTCGAATTTATACCCCATGCCCCACACCGTTTTGATGTACTTCCCTCTGCCGCCTAACTTGCCCCGCACCTTTTTGATGTGGGTGTCCACCGTCCGCGCGTCGCCGAAATAGTCATACGCCCACACGTTATTCAAAATCTTATCGCGGGAAAGCGCGATCCCCGCGTTCGCGATTAAATATTCCAACAGTTCAAATTCCTTGACGGTGAAACTGACCGGCTTGCCGTCCACCTTAATCATATGCCCCGCCCGGTCAAGGGTAACGCCGCGAAGTTCCACCGCGTCCGTTTTTGCCGCCGTGCGCCGCAGGAGTGCCTCCGCGCGGGCGACAAGGATTTTCGGGCTGAACGGCTTAGAGACATACTCGTCCACGCCGAGTTCAAACCCCAAAAGTTCATCTCTTTCGTCCCCCCGCGCCGTCAGCATGATGATGGGTACGGCGGACATCGCGCGGATTTCTCTGCACACCGCCCAACCGTCCAGCCTTGGCATCATCACATCAAGCAGGATTAAATCTATTTTTTGACTGCCGGAAAATATCTCAAGCGCCTTTTCGCCGTCCTCCGCTTCAAGCACCGCGAAGCCCTTGTCGAGCAAAAAATCCCCGATGAGTTTGCGCATTCTGCTCTCGTCGTCCACCACCAGAACCGTTGTGCGTTTCATTATACTCACCCCACGTACTAAAACCATATCAGTTCCATTATATCAAGAAAATGTGTAGCAGTTGTGAACAAAATTATAATTCCCGTGGTGAGGGAGTTTCCCGGCAGATTAAAACTTCAAATTCCCGATTAAATACAACGAGCCGCATACGCAAACAATATCCTCCGCGCCCGCGCGGTTCAGCGCGTAATCGACTGCGTCCTGCCGCCGCGCAAACGCCCGGGTAGCGGAAACACGCTGTTTCGCGACGCTTTCCAACTCCGTCGCGGGGAGTGCGCGGGGATTGTCCGGTTCCGTCGCGATAAACAAAGATGCAAGCGGGGCGATTTCACAAACGCACCTTTCGTATTCCTTATCGCGCAACATTCCCATGACAAGAATGATGTTCCGGCGCGGAAAGTAAACCTCCAGCGCGTTTTTCAGCGCGAGAACGCCGGAGTAGTTGTGTGCGCCGTCAATGAGCGTGAGCGGATTGTGCCGAACGATTTCCAACCGTCCCCCGAAGCGGGTGTTTTGTATTCCCTCTTGCAAGCGCAGCCCTAAGCCAAGCCGCTCTGCGGCGGTAATGGCGGTTACGGCGTTGTATACTTGATGCCGTCCAAGCATGGCGGTTTCGGACCGCTCCCCTTTGTAGGAAAAAAGCGTGCCGGAAATCGCGGAGCGCAAAACCCGCACCGCGTCCTTGTCGCCGACGGTAACGGACGCGCCTTTTGTCCGCGCCGTATTGTGTATGACCTCTAACGCCTCCTGCGGGTTGTCGGGGTACACCGCCACGGCGGAGCCGGTTTTGATAATCCCGCACTTTTCAAAGGCGATTCGCGCCACCGTGTCCCCCAACAGTTCCGTATGGTCGATACTGATACTGGTAATGACGGCAACCAACGGCGGCGGTATGACGTTGGTCGCGTCAAACCTCCCGCCCAAACCGACCTCCAACACCACGAAGTCACAGCCCTCGCTCAAAAAGTGCAAAAACCCTATCGCCGTCACGATTTCAAACTCCGTCGGATAAAAGCCGTCGTCAATCACAGCCGCCACCGCTGCGGTGTGACGCGCAAGGTCTGCCTGCGGGATTTGCCGTCCGTTGATTTGAATCCGTTCGGTAAACGAATGTACAAACGGTGAGATGTACATTCCGGTTTTGTATCCGTTTGCCATTAAAATATTCGCCAAATACGCCGAAGTAGAGCCTTTTCCGTTCGTCCCCGCCACGTGAATAAACTTCAGTTTTTTATGCGGGTCCCCCAGGCGGCGCAACAGTGTTTTTGTCGTATCCAGCCCGAGTTTCGAGCCGAACCTCAATCGGCTGTGTATGAAGTCTAACGCTTGTTGATAGGTCATTTCAAATTTTCCAATCCGGCGACGACCTTTTCCAGCATAGCCTTGTATTTTTCGCCCTTTTCACGTTCCTGCGCGATGACCGCAGGCGGCGCTTTTTGCACAAACCCCTCGTTGGATAGTTTGCCCTCTACCCGCCCGAGTTCCGCAATCAGCCGCTTTTGCTCCCCCTCCAGACGCGCGATTTCCTTTTCCTTATCCACAAGGTCGCTTTGCGGCATGTAAATTTCCGCACGCGGCGTAACGAGGGATACCGCGTTTTCGGGGATTTGCCCCTTGTCGGCGGTCACGATTACCTCACCCGCGCCCGCCAGCCTTTTGAAAAAGCCCTCACCCGCGCCGAATATCTCCGGCGCGTCGGTGACAATCACCAACTTCGCCTTTTTCGACGGCGGTACGTTCATTTCGGCGCGTAGATTCCTCACCGCCTTAATCGCGTCCTTGACGGTTTCCAACCGCGCCGATTCCTCCGCGAACGTCAGTTTTTCGTCATAGTCACGCCAACGCTCCGTCATGATACTGCCGTCCCCGCCGGGCAAGTAGGAGTAAATTTCCTCCGTGATAAACGGCATAAAGGGATGCAGCAGTTTCAGCGCGTTTGACAGCACGTATACCAACACATTTTGCGGATTGCCCGCGTTCGCCGTATCGCCGAACAGACGCGGCTTGACCAGTTCGATGTACCAATCGCAAAATTCGTCCCAGATAAAATC
>JAIRSR010000159.1 GCA_031255355.1 Clostridiales bacterium | reverse complement strand
CGAGGTCGGGGAAGCCCGGTTCCGCGCCGCTTAAATCCTCCGCGCCGCCCGCTTCCGCGCCGGAACCCTCCCCGATTTGCGGCAGGCGCGACTTCGTTTCCAACGTCAGCGTTACAAGGCTTTTGGCGGGCATATGATAGGAGCGGAAGCCGCTCTCGTTTTTCGCCGTCGTTACGGCGGAAGCAATGTCCTTTGACGCGCCGTCATACACAAAGGAACTGAAATTCGGCGCGGTAAACACAGTTTCCTCAATCAGGGTATATGTGTTTTTGAAGTTGAAATCCAAATCCACGCCGGTATTTTCCATACCGTTCACCAAAATCAACTTCAACGTATGGTCGCCCTCGGCGTTTGCCGCGACGGTCAGACGGCATTCCGCGCTCGCGACGTCGGTAAACGCCGCGCCGCCGCTGTCTATGTTGGCTTCCATGACGCGGTCGCCCATGCCCGCGCCGTAGACGTGAAACATCTTATCGATCACGCCGTCGTGCCATACGCCGTCCCAACGGTACACAATAGACCAAATAGAGGTCTGGTTGTTGGCGATCGCGTGAAAGGTCGCCCCCGCCACGTTTGCCCGCGCCTGCAAGCGGTTGAAAAATTGCGCCGTTGAAAGCGCGGCGAAAAAGTTGATCATACTGCCGGAGGTGTCGGACGGCCCGCCGCCGTAGCGGGCGTGTTCGGTCATCATCAGTTCCACGCCGCTGTCCGGCCCCAAAACACGGTCGATAATCTCCGTCATGGTGTCGATACACATATCCATATACGCAATCGGCATACCGTCATAGTACGGATGGAAACTGAGGTATTTGAGGTCTTTGCCGATACTTGATATAACCCCCTCCGTCCACAACGCCACTGACGCGCCGTCCATGCCGTCGCCCCACGGCGCGGTCTTTCCGCAGCCCATAAACACCGCGTTCGGGCATAACTCACGTATGGCGGCGATGTGCTTGGCGGCGGTTTCCGCGTACCAATCCAAAATCTTTTGGTTAAACCCCCATATTTCACCCTCCCCCGCCCGATAGCCGGGGATATTGCAGTCGATCTCGTTGCCGAGTTCAAAGGCGAACACCTTAACGGGCTCCGGCATACCGTAGGCAGCCCGCAACGCCCCCCATTCGGATTCGCCCGGCCGGTGCGTGAGGAACGCCGCGTATTGCGCGTTTTCCTCCGGCGAGGCGTACCGCATGGATACATTTACCAAGTACGCGAAATCGGGGTTGATTGACTTTGCCCATTTGACGAACTCCAACGGCCCGAGCCGCGCGGGAGGCCGCCCGCTGTCGTAATCCACCATAGGGTCGCCCCCTGAAAACTCCGACGCTTTGCGCTGTGCCGTCGGTCCGATGTTGCGGATTAGGCTGGTGGATTCCGTTTCCGCGCCGCCCATACGGATGACAGGGAACTTATATATATTCTGCGCGAAGTCCTTCCATTCCTGCTGTAATTCCGTGGTACCGACCTCAAGAAAGGAATCGGCTTGGTACATAATCTCCGCTTGCCCGCCGAGGAGTTCCCGCCGCGCGGGGAACATCGCGTTTTCGTCATTGATGTTGATTGCCGCGCTCAATGTTTCCGTTTCGGGCGCGATTGCCCACAGTTTATCCTTTTCTATCGGGATGACCTCCGCGTTGGCGGGTACGGCAAGCGCCGCCGCGCATACGCAACTCAGTAAGCCCGCGCGTAGTTTTTTTATTCCGCTCATTCCGACGCTCCTCTCATTACCGCGAGGTAAATCACTTTTGCCGCTTCCGCGCGTGAGGCGTTGGCGCGGGGGTCGAACCGTCCGTCCTCCCTGCCGCTCAAGATTCCCGCGAGTTGCAGTTCCGTCACGGCGGTAAACGCCCAGTCGGAAATTTCCTCATAATCGGTGAACACAACGGAAACCTCCGCGCGGGATAACTTCAGCCCTTGCGCGTTCAACACGCGGATCAGCATAGCCGCCATTTCCTCACGGGTAATCAGCGCGGCGGGGTTGAAGTTGCCGCGTTCGTCGCCGCGCGTGATGTTCGCTTGCCGCGCCGCCGTTACATACGGATAGAACCAATCCGATTCCGCTACGTCGGCAAAGGGGTTGCCCGGCGGTTCCTCCGCCGTTTCGTCCGCTTCGGACGGTTGCATTTGGAAGCCCGCCATGATAATTTTCAAAAATTCCGCGCGGGTAATCTCGTGGTTCGGCAAAAACAGACCGTCGCCATAGCCCTCCGCCGCTTTTCGGGCGGTGAGGAAGCGGATGCCCTCATACGCCCAATGGTCGGACGGCACATCATGATACAACTGCGGCGGCGCGGGTGTTCCCTCCGCTGTTTCTGTCGGGAAAGTGCGGCTTGGCGGCGTGTTCCCGCCCGTTGGTGAGCCGCCGCCCGCTTTTCCGCCGCCTTTCGGATCCTCCGGCACGGGAAAGCCGTCCACCGCGTCTTTCAGCGCGTCAATGGCGTCAATCTCGTCCTTGTCCCGCCGCAAGCGTTCCGCGAGGGCGGGGAGGAAGTTTGCGTTTGCTTCCTTTCGCGCGAACGCCGCCGCGTCATAGCCGATTTCAGCCGCACTGTCCTTCACCAGCCGCCCGATATACGCGCCTGTTTCTGCGGCGTTAAAATTCAGCATCACGTAACGATCGGCGAACAGTTTTTTTGCCGCAGCGAGGTTCGCAAACTCTATATTCAGCATAGCGTCTAACACGCCCGCTTTCGCGTCCGAATAATACTGATTCGTCAGCGGGAACTCGAAATACGCGTTGTTACGCGCAAGCGCCTGTTCCAACACCTCCGCGTCCGTTACGCCGCAAATTTCGCCCATTGCCGCCTCCGCGTTCAGCACGCGCTCAAGCACGGTCAAATCCGCTTTGGCGCGGAACACAAACGCGGGATAGGTCAACAGCCGCGCGAGGAATTTATCAAATTCCCCGGGAGTTTCCTCCGCGAGCGCCGTCACCTTGTCGCGGTTGATAAAGGTAATTTCAGAAAGGGTACCCGCGCCCGCTTCCGTCAGAAACGCGCCCAAGCCCGCCGCGTCACCGCCCGCGAGCAGTCCGTTCAGCCGCCCGATGACCGCCTGTTTGGACGCGACATACTCCGCGAGTGTTCCGTTTTCCTCCGCTACGGTAATCGCATCCTTGACGTTTACCGTGACGCTCATAGACGCGCCGCCCGCCGTGGAAACCGTTACGGCGGTTTGCCCCTCGCGTTCACCGCGCACCTCACCGCCCGCGACGGACGCTAATTTCACATCGCCCGATTGCCACAGCGCGGCGGGATTGTTCCACACGCCGTCGGCGGTCGCGTACAGGCGGAGGCTGTCGCCGACGGTAACGGAAACTTCCTCACCGTTGCGCATTTCGGTCAAAAGCGCAAGCCCGCTTACATCCGTGCCGTCAGGCAGGCGTACCGCCCGAATCAAGTTGGCGGTGCGTTGGTTCAGCCAATGCCCGCCGAGCGCGAACGCGGAGGTGTAAAAACGGTAATCCGCGCCGTTTTCCGAAAGTCCGATTTTGACGGTATCGCCGCTAAGCGCGGGGACGATGACGCGCCGAATGATTTTCGCCTCGGCAAGCGCGGCGGCAGAGCCGCTAATCACCGCGTCCCGCGCCGCATCGGAGTACAGCGCGTTCGGCGGTTCGCCTATGCCGAGGTACGGCGTTCCGGTAACAAGTTCCGCTTCCGTAAACGCCGCCGCGCCGTCGCCGTAGCACACAGCGGCGGCGGGGTATTTGTAGTTCGCCGCCGCGCTTGCGGTCAGCGGCAGACTCCCCGCGAAAGAGCGCGTCCCCTGCCGTATATTCCAAATGACGGTATCGCGCGTTACGTAAATATCGCAATGGTATACGCCGACCACATCCCACTCCTCATCAGGCAGATACGTCTGTGAACCGAACCTGTCTATTACATACGGCGTAGCGGAATATTTTCCGATCGGCTCTTTATATTCCTTGCGCGAAACGCCGAACTCGTAATAGCCCTCCTCGTCGGGACTGACGAAAATACGCGCCCCCGCGCCCAGCCAGCCGCTATCCCACGTAAAGCGGTACTGCGACGCCTCACCCAACACGAAGCCGTCTAAAGCGAGGTTCACCGCCGTACCCCGCGCCCAATAATCGCCCACCATAAGCCCCCTTGCGCCCATGTTGGCGTAGCCTGTTTCGCCCGACGCGCCGTTTACGCCGTATTTCAAGCCGGAGAGCAACCAACGGTAATTCCCGCCCTCCGCGAGTGTTTTCGGGCGGTTGCGTTCCGCGTGTACCGCCGTTTCGTATTGAGAGTTTGCGGCGTTGTACGCCGAGAAATCGTCGCGGAACGACTGTCTTTGCGCCGCGCCGCCCGCCGTGTCCTCA
>JAIRSR010000151.1 GCA_031255355.1 Clostridiales bacterium | reverse complement strand
GCCGGAATATATTTTGTCTGCGTATACGTAAACGATTACTTTCAGCATTATCACCGGATTGTACGCGCTTGTCCCTCCGCCGGGATCCAGGTCGGGCAGCGGCTGCATATTCATACCCTTGATTGCGCGGTCTACCACGCGAACCATATGATCTTCGGGAATCAGGGTGCCTAAATCTATCGGCAACAGTGATAATTGGTATTGCGCGTACGCCTTGAACGCTGCTCTTTTTTCTATCCTCTAATACCTCGAAATCCCTCATGAATACTGCATTTCTCTTGATTTTGTTATATCACTTTTTACCTCGTTTTTCAAGCTTCTGCAACGATATATTCTCAATATTCTCAAAAAACCGCCTCAAATCTTTCGATTTAAGGCGGTTTTTTGACAGGATTTTGTGACACGTCCCTTTGTTTATCGTTTCGCGTTTTTTTGCGGATTATTTTACCGCGTTATATTCCTTTTCGTTCTTTTCTATTTTCGCGTCATTTTTCCAACCGTCAAGCAGAGTGTCAAATTCGGCGTTTTTCGCGCGTTGCAACACTTCGTCGGCGTTCGCGTCGTACTCGCTTTGCGCGTTTTCGTACCGTTTGATGATGTGATAGCCGTAATTCGTTTCCACAATATCGCTAACCGCGCCGACCGCAAGTTCCAGCGACGCTGTTTCAAACGCCGGCACCATGCCGCCTTGCTGTCCGAGCGCAAACCCCTTGCCCAAGTAGTAACCGTCCGGCATTGCCTGTGAACCGGGGTCTTCGGAATATTCCGCGACCAACGCGTCAAAATCATCGCCCGATTTTGCCTTTTCTAAAATTTCATCCGCTTTGATTTTCGCCGCTTCCACCGTCTCTGCGGGAAGCGGTTCCTGCGTCTGTTGGTCAACCGTCATAATCAAAATATGTTTCACACGCGCTACCTTGCTGTCAAAAAACGCTTTCGCGTCCGTTTCGCTGACGCTTTCCGTCAACTGTTCCGTCAAATTCTGCCTGTAAAAACTATCCTCAAGTTGCTTTTCAAAAAGCGTTTGATTCAGTCCGTACTGCCCCAGATAGGCGTCTACGCCGTCTTTTCCGTAAGATGCAATCAGTTTGCCGATTCTGTTGTTGATGTCCTCCCGTTGCGCGGAAGTAATCTTAACACCCGCCTCCACCGCCTTTTGACGCGCGACTTTGACCTTTACCACTTCCTCAAGCGCCTTTTCCTTGGCGGTTTCAATGACCTTTTGACCATCGATTTCCACCGTTTCCCAAAAATCCTCGGCAAGGGCGGCGGGGCTTCCGTTCCCCTGTTCGCTCTCGATTTGCGCTTTTACACTGGTGAGGAAGTAGGAAAATTCCTCTTTCGTAATTTTCTCACCGTTCACCAACGCAATGGACGCGTTTTTGGACGAAGAGCAGGAAATCAGGGCAAGGGACAGAATGCAAACAAGCACGACAGAAACGCTCTTATAAAATTTTCTCATCTACGTAATACCTCCTTATACTTCCGCGGCAACGCCTTCGGCGGCGAACGCGCACGGCAATCCCGCCGTCTGCGCCGTCCGAACCGTTTTTACGCGGCGGCGGTTTCAAGCCGCCATTTACATTATACATGAATTGCCGCGCTATTTCAATTGTTTATAACATTGTAATAAATTCTTAATATTGGCAAGCAGTCCCTTGCCTGTATGCCGAAGCAAAATATACGGCTTCACGCCCGGGGAAAACAGCACTTTGCCGTTGTTCCGCGCAATCAAGGCGGAAATCGCTTCCAAGTCCAAGCGCGTCCCCGCCGCGTAGGTAAACAACGCGCCCCTGTCATTGTGCTTGACTTCCTCGATGCCCAGCGACGACGCAAGGGCGCGGATGAGGGAGATGTCAATCAAATTCGCCACCGTTTGCGGCACGTCGCCGTATCTGTCCCCGATTTCATCATACACTTCCATCCAATCCTGTTCACTTTCCACCGCCGCGATTTTTTTGTATATTTCCACACGGTAATTTTCGCCCGTGATATAATCTTTCGGGATCAACGCGCTGACGGGCAACGAGACCACCGTCTGAAGTTCCTGCGCGAAAGGTTCCCCTTTCAACTGTGCCACCGCTTCCGACAGCAGTTTGCAGTACAAATCATACCCCACCGCGTCCATATGCCCGTGCTGACGCGCCCCGATTACGTCACCCGCGCCACGGAGTTCCAAATCACGCAGAGCAATTTTGAAGCCGCTGCCGAACTCGGTAAAATCGCGGATCGCGCGTAAGCGTTTTTCCGCCGTTTCGGACATCACCTTATCGCGCCTGTACGTCAAATACGCGTAAGCAAGGCGGTTCGACCTGCCGACGCGTCCGCGCAGTTGGTAGAGTTGCGCCAGACCCATTTTGTCCGCGTCCTCTACGATAATCGTGTTGATGTTGGGAATATCCAACCCTGTTTCTATAATCGTCGTGCAGACCAAAACATCAATTTCGCCGTCCAGCGTCTGCTGCATAATATCCTCTAACTCGTTCTCGCTCATCTTGCCGTGCGCGGCGGCAACGCGCAGTTCCGGCGAAAAGGCGCGAATCATCGCCGCCGTTTTTTCAATCGTCCGCACCCGATTATGCAGGTAGTACACCTGCCCGCCCCGCGCCGCTTCCCGAAGCACAGCGTCCTTTAATACTTCGGGGTTGTACTCCAAAACATAGGTACTCACAGGGTACCGATCTTTCGGCGGGTTTTCCAACACGCTCATATCGCGGATTCCCGCCATGCTCATATGCAAGGTACGCGGAATCGGCGTCGCCGTAAGCGTCAGAACGTCCACAAAATGACGCGCCTCTTTGATTTGCTCCTTATGCGCCACGCCGAAGCGCTGTTCCT
>JAIRSR010000044.1 GCA_031255355.1 Clostridiales bacterium | reverse complement strand
GGGGCGCGTGTTGCGTTGATGTTCCGTTCCCTTTTGCCCCTGTTTTTCAAGAAAATTAACAAGCCGGGGATTTTCTCCCCGGCTTGCCGTACTGTTTTTACGGTGTACCTTGTATCTGCTTTTCTTGTACCACGTTCTATTGTATTGTCAAGCCCCGACAAAAGTTTATTTACGCCAAAATCGGGACACACAAGACGCGCGGAATATTTTTCGGGGGAATTTTCGGTGGTTTTGGACGTGGTATTTTAGGTGGAACGCCGGGCGGTTCAAACTGTTTTCTATCGTTTTTACTAGGGTGTGTTTGGGAAATAGGCGTATGTGATTTTGCGAGAAAAAATCTCGTGAGATTTTGCTAAAATTTTTAATTATAATTTGTTTATGATTCACAAATTTTTGCGGAAAAATCGCGGAAATTTTTCCGCAAAGGCACGTGCGCGATATTTTCCAAACACGCCCTAATTTTGCTGAAAAATTTGTGAAAAATCACAATCATGTTTTTGGTATGGAAATTTATGAAAATCCCTTGACATTTGACTCAAATGGTGGTATCTTATTATTAGGGATTAGCACTCGATGGGGCAGAGTGCTAACAGCGGAGGTGGATCGGGTGGATTTAGACGAACGGAAAAAGATGATACTCGGCGCGATTATTGAAAGTTACATTGAAACGGCGGAGCCTGTCGGTTCGCGCACCATAGCGAAGCGGAACAGCCTCAACATCAGTCCCGCGACGATACGCAACGAAATGGCTGACTTGGAGGACATGGGCTTGCTGGAGCAGCCGCATACCTCGGCGGGCAGGGTGCCGTCGCACCTCGGCTACCGCACCTATGTAGACCGTCTGATGAAGCGGTATCAACTCACCGCCGGAGAGGTGAGCCGTATGCGTTCTTTGATGGAACTGAAAATCGCGGAAATCGACACACTGATCAAGGAAATCGCGAACATTTACTCGCGGCTGACAAATTACACCGTAATCGGGTCGATGCCGGATACGGAAAAGGCGACCATTAAGCATTTTCAAATTATGCCCATTGACGACGATACGCTTTTGTTGGTCATCGTCACCAACGCCAACACCGTCAAGGACACGAAAATCGGGCTTGAAAAGCCGGTAAGCGTGCATACCGCCGCGCGGATTTCCAGTCTGCTGAACGAAAAACTCGCGGGGGTATCGTGTGAGGACATCGATTTGGAAACGGTGACGCAACTGCAAGCGGGGCTTGCGGACAACGAGGAGTTACTGCAACCGATTTTGCGGTTCATCTATGACTGCATTGAAACGACGGAAAACGCGGAGGTATTTTACGGCGGCATTACCAACCTGTTGAGTTTCCCCGAATACAGCAATATCAGCAGGGCGAAGCAATTGTTGGAGTTTTTAGACGACAAGGCGAACCTGCACAGGGCGGTCGCGCTTCGGGAGCATGAGAACGTTAAAATCATCATCGGCAGTGAAAATAAAGCGGCGGAGTTGGTCGATTGTTCCATCATACTTTCGTCCTATCAAATAAACGGTGAAATCGTAGGCACCATAGGGCTAATCGGACCGACCAGAATGAATTATTCCAAGGCGGTATCTCACATTGAGTATCTGACGCGGCAGTTAAACCGTCTGACGCGGGCGAATACGGAGGAGGAAGAATGAGCGCTAAAGAACAGGAAAAAGAAAAGGAATTGGAAGTTGAGGAAACGGAGCGGGAGGCACAGGAGCAACCCGTAACGGAGTCACCCACGGCGGAGCCGGACAAATACGCGGAACTAAACGACAGGTATTTGCGGCTTATGGCGGAGTATGACAACTTCAAAAAGCGGACGCAAAAGGAAAAGAGCGATATTTACGTCAGTGCCGCCGCAGACGTGATCGAGGCGATGCTTCCCGTCGTTGATACGGTGCGCCGCGCGGTGGACCTGGACGGAGGAAACGAGGGGCTTCGGCTCATCAGCAAGCAGTTGGAGGACGCTTTGAAAGCGGTGGGCGTTGAGGAACTCGGCGCGGTGGGGGAGCAGTTCGACCCCGAACTGCACAACGCGGTGATGCACATAGAGGATGCTTCCGTAGACGGCAACACGGTAGTGGAGGAGTTCGCGAAAGGCTACCGCTACCAAGGCAGAGTTATCCGCCATTCTATGGTGAAAGTGGCGAACTGACGCTGTTTGCGCGGTAACAAACAAGTTTATTATGTGTTGATACAGAAAGGATAGGTGGTAACTATGGCAAAGATTATAGGAATTGATTTAGGTACGACAAATTCATGCGTAGCGGTTATGGAGGGCGGGGAGCCTGTCGTCATACCAAACGCGGAGGGCGCGAGGACGACCTCGTCCGTCGTCGCGTTCACCAAAAACGGCGAACGGCTGGTCGGGCAAATCGCGAAGCGTCAGGCGATTACCAACCCCGACAGGACGATTAGTTCCATCAAGCGCGATATGGGTACCGACAGGCGCGTTGACGTTGACGATAAGAAGTATTCCCCGCCGGAAATTTCGGCAATGGTGCTTCAAAAATTAAAGGCCGACGCGGAAAGTTACCTCGGCGAAACGGTGACGCAGGCGGTGATCACCGTACCCGCGTATTTCAGCGACGCACAGCGCCAAGCGACGAAAGACGCGGGGAAAATCGCGGGGCTTGACGTGCTTCGCATTATCAACGAGCCGACGGCGGCGGCGCTCGCCTACGGGCTTGATAAAGACCACGACCAGAAAATCATGGTATACGACCTCGGCGGCGGCACCTTTGACGTTTCCATTTTGGAAATCGGCGACGGCGTGTTTGAGGTGCTTGCCACCAGCGGTAACAACCGTTTGGGCGGCGACGACTTTGACGAAAGAATCATGAACTATTTGGCGGACGAGTTCAAAAAGACGAACGGTATTGACCTCCGCGCGGATAAAATGTCGTTGCAACGGCTGATTGAAGCCGCAGAAAAGGCGAAAATCGACCTTTCCGGCGTTGCGACCGCTAATATCAACCTGCCGTTTATCACTGCGGACGCGACCGGGCCGAAGCATTTGGATATTACGCTGACCCGCGCGAAATTCAATGAAATCACAGCGGACCTTGTGGAGCAGACCATGGGTCCCGTGCGGACTTCGCTTTCCGACGCGGGTTTGAAGCCGGAGGAAATCGACAGGGTGCTTCTGGTCGGCGGTTCCACAAGAATCCCCGCCGTACAAGATGCGGTGCGCCGTCTGATCGACAAAGAACCGACCAAGGGCATCAACCCCGACGAGTGCGTCGCGGTTGGCGCGGCAATCCAAGCGGGTGTGCTTGGCGGCGACGTGAAAGGGCTTGTCCTGCTTGATGTTACGCCTCTTTCCCTCGGCATTGAAACGGAGGGCGGCATTTGCAATAAAATCATTGAGAGAAACACCACCATACCGACCAAGAAAAGCCGTATTTACTCCACCGCCGCAGACAATCAAACCAGCGTTACCATCAACATTTTGCAAGGTGAGCGTGAAATGGCGGCGTACAACAAGTCCCTCGGACGCTTTGAACTTTCGGGAATCCCCCCGGCACGGCGCGGCGTTCCGCAGATCGAGGTTACTTTTGACATTGACGCGAACGGTATCGTAAATGTTTCGGCGAAAGACCTCGGCACCGGGACACAGCAGAAAATCACCATTACCGCAAGTTCCAACCTCTCGGACGCGGAAATTGACAAGGCGGTCAAGGAGGCGGAGAAGTTCGCGGAGGAGGATAAGGCGTATAAAGAGAAAATCGACACCAAGAACAGCGCGGAGCATATGATTTATCAATGCGAAAAGACGCTGGAGGACTTGGGCGATAAAGTTTCGGCAGAGGAAAAAGCGGACGTGCAAGCGGAAATCGACAAGGTGAAAAAGACGGTGGAATCGGACGACACGGAAGCCATGAAAGGCGCGACGGAAGCACTTTCCAAGAAGTTTTACGATATTTCACAAAAACTGTATCAAGACGCCGCGCCCGACGGCGCGCAGCCGCAAGGACAGCCGGAGGAACCGGCGAACGGCGACGGCGCGGTGGACGCGGATTACACGGTCAATAACGACGGGGAATAGCGGGAAATCCGGCGCGTTGCGCCATAGTACGCGGTATTCGGCTCACGATACGCGCGTACCAAGGCTTTTGAGCCGTTGCGGTGGTTTTGCGGCGGGGGAACGCCCCCGCCCCCCGCGATTTTGTGAGCCGGAAAGGCTAATGATGGTCAGGTGGCGGATAAAAGAGATTACTACGAGGTCTTAGGCGTTCCCAAGGGCGCGTCGGACGACGAGATTAAAAAAGCATACAGAAAATTGGCAAAAAGTTATCACCCCGATTTGAATCCGGGGGACAAGGCCGCTGAAACCCGGTTCAAGGAAGTGAACGAGGCTTACGCGGTGCTGTCCGACGGGGAGAAAAAGGCGCGTTACGACCAATTTGGTCACGCGGGTACCGATGAAAACTTCGGCGGCGCGGGCGGCTTCGGCGGCTTTGGCGGCGGCGACTTCGGCGTGGATT
>JAIRSR010000206.1 GCA_031255355.1 Clostridiales bacterium | reverse complement strand
CATGTCAGAGATTGAAAAAGGCTTCGCGGAGTACGCCTCACTCATCTATGACGGGCCGTTTTCACAGCATATGCGGGACAAAGAGCCGATTATGACCAAGGACGCGCCCAAAATCACGGCGGACGACGCAAAGGCGGCGGTGATGAACTTTTTAGGCGCGGACAAGGTGCGGTCTGTGGATATTACCGGGGAGGGCGGCGGGAAAATCCCGACTTACGTCTGCCGCGCGGTTACGGACGACGGCGACAGGGAAATCACGGCGGAAGTCACCAAAAACGGCGGGTATATTTTGTTCGTGTTGGATAACCGCGTCCCCGAAACGGCGGCGCTTGACATCGCGGAGGCGGCGGCGCGGGCGCGGGAATTTTTGGCTTCCCGGGGATATGACGGCATGCGCGAGAGTTATTTCCAGCGGGAGGGTAACACCGTCGTCATCAACTATGCCTACCGACAGGGCGATTTTGTCATGTACACCGATTTGATCAAGGTGAAAATCGCGTTGGATCACGGCGAAATGATTGGCTTTGAGGCATACGGCTACATCAATAACCACGTCGCGGAGCGGCCGCTTCCCGAAATCGCGGTGAGTGAGCAGGACGCGCGTGCCAAGGTGCGCGGGGACGTGGCAATCGGGAGCGTCGGCTTCGCGCGGATTCCCCTTGAAAACGGGCAGGAGGTCTATTGCTATGAACTGCGCGGGACGCGGGGCGGCAAGAATTATCTGGTGTACGTCAATGTTGAAAACGGCGCGGAGGAGCAAATCCTGCTTCTGCTCGAAAACGATAACGGTACGCTGACGATATGACGGCGCGGAAGTTTGCGTTTTGCCATAGAACACCGCCGTACCCAGGCATTGCCGGGGGTATATTCCGCGCCTTGGCACATAATAATCTTGGGGGGAATGAGATATGAGTGGAACGGGCGCAAGAATGTCCGACGCGTTGAAAAAGGAAATCGCGAAAGAACTCGGGGTATATGACATTGTAAAGCGTGAGGGTTGGGGCGGCGTAAGCGCAAGGGCTTGCGGAAATATCGTCGCCAAAGCGATAGAAATGGCAGAGCGCGGTCTGAAAGAATAGCACATTCCGTCCGAAAAAAACGGGCGCGTCTTTGACGGAGGAACACCCGCCAAAGGGGAAGCCCGCATACGGTTCAAGGGTCGCCATTGGGCGGCCCTTGAATTTGTGTAAATTCATTGGCGGGGGAGATTTTTGACAGGTTCTAAAGAAAAATGTTTGACACTACAGGTCTAAAATGATAATATATACTATAGGATATTTTTTAACGGTACATATTTAGTTTCGCGAAGGACACATCTAACGGACGGAGGTAGGAAGTTATGCAAAAATACAAGGTAGGGATTATAGGCGCGACCGGCATGGTAGGGCAGCGCTTTATTACGCTGACGGAACATCACGAATGGTTTGAGGTAACGCTGTTGGCGGCAAGCGGGCGTTCCGCGGGAAAGACGTACGGCGAGGCGGTCGGCGAGCGTTGGGCGATGCCAAGCGCAATTCCGGAGGCGGTCAAAAATCTTACCGTGCTGAACGCGTCGGACGACGCGGAACGTATCGCGGAACAGGTGGATTTTGTGTTCTGTGCCGTCGATATGAAAAAGGAGGAGATTAAGGCGTTGGAGGAGCGGTACGCGCGGCTGGAATGTCCCGTCATATCAAACAACAGCGCACACCGGGGCACACCGGACGTTCCTATGATGATTCCCGAGTTGAACCCGGAACACGCGGAGGTAATCCCCGCGCAGCGAAAACGCTTGGGAACAAAGCGCGGCTTCATCGCCGTCAAGTCGAATTGCAGTTTGCAAAGTTACGTTCCCGCGATTTTCCCGCTGAACAAATTCGGCGTTAAAAACGTGCTTTGCTGTACGTATCAAGCGATTTCCGGCGCGGGAAAGACCTTTGAAACGTGGCCGGATATGTTGGATAACGTCATTCCGTTTATCGGCGGTGAGGAGGAAAAATCCGAAAACGAGCCGCTGAAAATCTGGGGCAAGGTGGAAAACGGCGTGATTATTCCCGCCGCCGCGCCGAACTTCACGACACAGTGTATTCGGGTGCCTGTTTCGGACGGTCACCTCGCGGCGGTGTTCGCGAGTTTTGAGATTACGCCCGAACTTGACGAAATTAAGACGCTCTGGCGGGAGTTTCAAGGACGGCCGCAAACGTTGGGGCTTCCGTCCGCGCCGAAACGGTTTTTGCACTATTTTGAAGAGGACGACAGGCCGCAAACCAAGTCGGAGCGGGAACTCGAACACGGCATGGCGGTGAGCATAGGACGGCTTCGCCGCGATAGTCAGTACGATATTAAATTGGTCGCGCTTTCGCATAACACACTGCGCGGCGCGGCGGGCGGCGCGGTTTTGATGGCGGAACTTTTGTGCGCCGACGGCTATATTACTACGCAATAGGAGGGGATTCAGCAATGAAAAATCCGATTTTTACAGGGTCGGGCGTTGCGATTGTCACGCCCTTTACAAATGACGGTGTGGATTTTGAAAAATTGGGTGAACTGATTGACTTTCAAATTGACAACGGCACGGACGCGATCATCATCTGCGGCACCACCGGGGAAGCGTCGGCAATGACGGACGAGGAGCACCTCGCCTGCGTCGGGTACGCCGTGAAACGGGCGGGCGGCAGAGTCCCCGTCGTCGCGGGAACCGGGAGCAACGACACAAGGCACGGCGTTGCTTTGAGCCGCGAAGCGGAGCGGTTAGGCGCGGACGGTCTTTTGTTGGTGACGCCTTATTACAACAAAACCACGCAAAAGGGGTTGTTGGCGCATTTTACCCTACACGCGGACAGCGTGAATATC
>JAIRSR010000210.1 GCA_031255355.1 Clostridiales bacterium | reverse complement strand
AAGCGCGGGACGAGTTTTATCACACACGGGACTTCGCGGACGGATACGTCAGTCTGACGGATACCGGCGCGGACGCGGCGGACAAGGTGCGTGAAATTCGGGGGGTCAGCCGCGCCGAGGGGCGCATTGTAAAGGACGTTAAGGTGTTGATCGAGGGGGAACCGCGCAACGTCACCCTCCGCGTTGTATCCGGCTTGGGTGAGGGCGCGGTGAACACCGTCGCGCTTTTGGACGGACGTATGCCGCGGCGGGACGAAAACGCCGCGCTTATCGGGCAGAAGTTTTACGCCGCGCGGGGACTTCGCGCGGGGAGCGTCCTACAGATTGCGTCTGAGGGCAGGGAACTTGCTTTGAACGTCGCCGGTGCGGGGCAAAGCCCGGAGTTCGTGTTCGCGATTAAGGGCGGCGGCGATATGATGCCCGACCCGGAGACCTTTGAAATCGCGTATGTGAGCGGTCAACTCGCGGAGCAAATCACAGGGATGCGGGGCAAGATTAACGATATTATTTTCACCATAGACGGCAGCCGCGACTATCAAGATATCGAGCGGGACATCAAGCGGACACTCCGCGACCGGGGCGTGAAAAACGTCTACGCGCGGAAAGACCAGCCCAGCAACGCGATGCTCAACGAGGAATTTAAGCAGTTGGAAGCGTCCGCGAAGTCCGTACCCCTCATATTTATGGCAATCGCCGCGATTATCCTCTACATCACCCTCCGTCGGTTGGTGGAGCAGCAGCGCGGGCAGACCGGCACCATGAAGGCCTTCGGCTACCGCCGCGCCGATATTTTGAAGCATTATATGTCCTACGGCGCGGTGACGGGCTTCGCGGGGGGAATCCTCGGCGGAATCGCGGGGATTTGGCTTTCGTATGTGTTCATTGATATGTACAAGGTGTATTACAGCCTGCCCAATTTACAGGGGGAAATTTTATGGCGTTACTTCGCGGGAGGGACGGCGGCCTCGGTGGTGTTCAGCGCGGCGGCGGCATACGCGGGAGCGCGGGGGATCCTCTCTTTGACCCCCGCGCAGGCAATGAGCGCGCCTGTTCCCGCGTTCGGGAAAAAGTCACTGTTTGAGAAACTGCCCGGTTTTGCGGAAATTTTCACCCTCCAAGGCAATATGGCAATCCGCAATTTGGTGCGGAACTACAAGCGGAGTCTGTTGGTGCTGACCGGGGTGATGTTCACCTTTGCGCTTATGGCGGCAATGATGTCACTTATGGCGGTGATTACCGACGTGTTAATGGAGCATTTCACCAAGGTACAGCAATATGACGTAAAGGTGACGCTGGCGGGGTCGTCTGACCAACGCGGCGCGGCGCGGGAACTCGCGGCGCGAAAGGGCGTGACGCGGGTGGAGGCGATTTTTGAAATGCCCGCCGAACTGACGCGCTTGAATTATAAGAAAGATACCGTGATTATCGGCATTGACAAAGGTTCCGAACTGTACAAGGTCTATGACGGCGGGGGCAGGCAGGTTGCCGTGCCGGACGAGGGGATCGTGCTGTCAAGTTATATCGCCGAAAAACTTGGCGCAAAGGTGGGCGGCGTGGTCGTCGTCAACAGTCCCTACGCGCGGAATCAAGATATTAAAATCACGGTGAGCGGCATTATCAGCCAGAGTATCGGGGCGAACGCGTACATGTCCGGCGCGGCTTTGAACAGGCTTGCCGGGTCCGCGCACGCCGCCACCTCGCTTATGGCGTTGGCAGACCAAGACGGTGTGCGGGAAATCAAAGAGAGTTACAAAACGGCGGCGAACGTTTCACTGATTGAGGCGCGGCAGGAAACAATTGACAAATATTTGGAAATTATGGGTTCCGCCACGGGCACGATATGGATTATGGCGGTGGTTTCGATTTTTACCGTGTTCGCGGTGATTTATACCTCCAGCATGATTTCCCTCGACGAGCGGCGGCGGGAATTTTCTCTGCTTCGCCTTATGGGTATGCGGTTGGGCGAGGTTATGGAAATCATCAGTCTGGAGCAGTGGATTGTAGGCGCGGCGGGGATATTGCTTGGCATACCGCTGAGTTTTTTGTTCAATTATGTGATTGTTCGGAGCATGAGCGGCGACATCTACAGTTTGCCGTTCCGCATGAGCGGCGGCGCGATGCTGCAATCCGCGCTCGGGGTCACGGCGGCGATCGTCTTGGCGAATCTTTGGATTAAGCGCAGGTTGGGTAAAATCAATATGATAGAGGCGTTGAGCGCGGGAACAAGGGAGTAACAACAGGTTGTGAAACAGGAGGGACGGCAATGAAAAAAAGGGTGAAAATGATTTTATTGGCAACGGCGGTGTTACTCGCGGCGGCAATCGCGGCGGCGGCGCTGGGCGGTTCCGTCAAGGTAGAGGTTTACGGCGTGGAACAGACCACCGTTGTGTATAAATTCAAGGAAAAGGGCATTGCCGTATCGGGCGGGGAAGCGAAAATTTTTGCCCCGATTGGCGGCAGAATCGCGGAAACTTATGTAAAAGAGGGCGAACGGGTGTCGGCGGGTGATCTGATCGCGAAAATAGATACGGAGGACATCGAAGCGCAACTCAAACAGTTGGACGCGAAAATCACAGGCATAGAGGGGCAGAAAACCTCCTCCGCTTCCGCGCTGCAACAGCAAATCGCGCAGTTGCAAGCGGAACTTGACGCTGTGATTCAGCAGGAAAAGGAAGCGTACAAGGGGCCGTACTCCGCGCAGTTGGAGCAACAGCAAAACGCCGTAGCGTCCGCAGAGAGCCTTCTGCACAAGGCGCGAAGCGAGTATGACAGGATAAACAGTCTGTTCGCTGACGGCGTGGTTGCGCAAAAGGACTTGGACGACGCGGATTTCTCTGTGAAAAACGCGGAGGACGAATTGGAACGCCAACAAAAAGCGTTCGCGCTGATTACAGAACAAGCGTCCCCCGTCGAGGGAACGCTGGAGTTTTTCGCGTCGCGCAAAAAACTGTTGCAAAATCAAATTGATATTGCGCGTCATGAACTTTCGGGAGGCTTGGGGCAAGGCAAGTATTACAACGGACTGATTGACGAAGCGCGGGCAAACGCGGAAAATCTGCGTGACCGCCTTAGTAAGAGCGCGGTCGCCGCGCCTGTCGGCGGCACGGTGAGGGAAATCAGCGTAAAGCAGGGCGAATACGCCCAACAGTCCACGTTAATCGCCGTCATACTGCCGGAGGAAACCATGTCAATAGACGCCTATGTGCTTGCCCGCGACGCGATTTACTTTAACGTTTCCGATAAAATCAGCATCATACAGGAGCGGAAAGAGGAGGACGCTGTATTTGCGGGGTACATCACCGCCATTGCGCCCGCCGCAGTAGCGAGGGTTTCCGCTTTGGGGCTGGAGGAACAGCGCGTGAAAATCACGGTGGTACCGGACGCGCCGGTGCCGGACATTAAGGCGGGTTATGAATTTGACGTGGAATTTTACCCTCTCACGCGGGAAAATACCCTTGCCGTCCCCGCGTCCGCGCTGTTTACCACGGATGACGGCGACGCGGTATGGGTAATCCGCAATGGAACAGCGGCAACGCGCACGGTGGAAAAGGGCATTACCGCAGAGGAAATGACGGTGATTCGCGCCGGGCTTGCGGAGGGCGACAAGGTCATTCGCGATTGCAGACAGGAGGGCGTGAAAGAGGGCGCGAGGGTCAAAGCCGTCAACACGCGGGATTGAGCGGAAAAACGGCGGCGAACCGCTGTGTAAATTGCTACTTGCTATTTTTGCGCAAGGTGTGTTATAATAAATACAA
>JAIRSR010000185.1 GCA_031255355.1 Clostridiales bacterium | reverse complement strand
GATTACCGTGAGGATATGTTAAATCTATTTGGATATGAAAAACTTATAATGTATATGTTAGCCCATAATCAAGGACATGTCAAAAATTTAAGGAGGTGGATGCTTAAATCCCCCGCTTGATTTCGTGACGCCGCTGTTCAACGCATGGCATCCGGTCATTGACGCCCTGCCGTATTCCGTCATATCGTTTGATAACGTGAACAGTGCGCTTGTAGCTTTCCAAGATGAGATTACGCGGGTCATATCTGATATAAAAAAAGCCGACAACGCCCGGGATTACATTTTGCAAAGTTTGTTTACCGATGTTTCTTTGGACATTTGGAGCACCATAGTGAGTCAGACGAAAAATCTCACCGACATTTAGCAGGAGAATATCTTTCGCGCAAACCATTTATATTCCATACGCGGGACAATGATTTTGTCGCTTTTTTCATACTTTTGGCATATGTCATGGGCAAAACCACTTGACAGTTTCAAAAATACTGATACAATATACTTATACAAATAGACAAAGCGGGAGTCAACCCGCAGTATGGGAGCATGATACGCAATGGAGATCAAAAAAGCAGTCGTCAAGGTTGGCACCTCGACTTTAACGCACGACACGGGGCGGATGAACATCAGACGGATTGAACTGTTGGCGCGGACGCTCGCGGACATCAAAAACAGCGGCGCGGAGGTAGTGCTGGTATCGAGCGGCGCGATCAGCGTCGGCACGGGCAGGTTAGGGCTGGACAAGCGTCCCGAATCGGTGCGGGAAAAGCAGGCGGTCGCCGCCGTCGGGCAGGTGGAGTTGATGAATCTGTACAGCACGGTATTTGGTCAATACGGCGTTACAGTGGCGCAACTTCTTTTGACAAAAGATGTTCTGGACGGCGGGGAGCGGCAAAAAAACGCGCTTGCTACCTTAGAAACGCTGATGAAATTCAACGTGGTACCCGTGGTGAACGAAAACGACACAATTTCTACTTTTGAGATAGAATTTGGCGACAATGACACCCTTTCGGCGTATGTGGCGACGCTGGTCGGCGCGGATTTGCTGATTATCCTTTCGGACATCGACGGTCTGTATGACCGCGACCCCAGGCGGGACGCGAACGCCCGGCTGATTGGGCGGGTGGAGGAAATCACGGACGGCGTGAGGGCGTTGGCGGGGGGGATTGGCACGGCACGCGGCACAGGCGGCATGGCGACCAAAATCGCCGCTGCGGAAATCGCGGCGCGGGCGGGCATTAGCACCGTCATCGCGAACGGTGAGAATCCGCAAATTTTGTATGATATTGCCGCAGGTAAGCCGCGCGGGACGTTTTTTTGCGGCAAGCCTAACCCTCGCGGGTAGGCTCCGCCGATAACAGCCAAAAACAGCGGTACAGAGCGGTATGGATCGGTATAGATCGGTATGGATAGGAGGAATCAGTTTTGAATAACGAGTTAATCCTCAAGGGGGAACGCGCGAAAAAGGCGGCGCGGGCGTTGGCGACGTTGCGGTCGGACGTGAAAAACAACGCTTTGTTCGCGATTGCGGACGGCCTTGTCGCGGGTACGGATTACCTCCTGCAAAACAATCAAATTGATATGAAAAACGCGGAGGAAAAGGGTATGCCGGAGGCAATGCGGGATCGTCTGTTGCTCACCGAAAAGCGCGTGGAGGACATGGCGGAGGGGATTCGGCAGGTCGCCGCGCTTCCCGACCCCGTTGGCGAGGTACTTGGCATGACCAAGCGTCCTAACGGACTTTTGATTGGAAAAACGCGGGTACCGCTCGGCGTAATCGGCATTATCTTTGAATCGCGCCCCAACGTCACGGCAGACGCGGCGGCACTTTGCGTCAAGGCGGGGAACGCGGTGATTCTGCGCGGCGGGAGCGAAGCGATCCACTCCAACCTTGCCATTGCGGAACTCATGCGGCGGGAGGGGGAAAAAGCGGGGCTTCCCGAGGGGGCGATCGCCCTTGTGGAGGATACCGCGCGGGAAACTGCCGTCGCGCTCATGCGTCTGAACGGCTATATTGACGTTCTGATTCCGCGCGGCGGCGCGGGTTTGATTAACGCGGTGGTGAAAAACGCGACCGTTCCCGTGATTGAAACAGGCACGGGCAACTGTCATATTTACGTGGAGCAATCCGCTGATTTGGCTATGGCGAAAAACATTATCATCAACGCCAAAACCAGCCGTCCCTCGGTGTGCAACGCCGCAGAAACACTGTTGGCAGACCGGGCGATCGCGGAGCGATTCCTGCCCGGCGCTTTGTCCGACCTCGCCAAGGCGGGGGTGGAACTGCGCGGTTGCGCGGAAACGGCGGCGATTTTCCCTGCCGTCAAAGCCGCGACGGAGGAGGATTGGGCGACGGAATACAGCGATTATATCCTCGCGGTCAAGGTGACGGACGGCATTGACGACGCGATTGCGCACATCACGCAATACGGTACCAAGCACAGTGAGGCGATTGTGACGACGGATTACAACAAATCGCGGAAATTCCTCGCGGAAGTGGACGCGGCGGCGGTGTATGTAAACGCGTCAACGCGGTTTACTGACGGCTATGAATTTGGCTTCGGCGCGGAAATCGGCATCAGTACGCAGAAAATGCACGCGCGGGGGCCCATGGGACTGACGGAACTCACCACCATAAAATATATTATTTACGGCGACGGCCAAATAAGATAACAGAGAGCCTGTCTAAAATCTCCCGCGCGGCGTCATATTGGCGGATGTTCCGCCATACGACTTAAGGCAACCCCGCAAAACCCCGTTCACGAGGACATTTCAGGCAGGCTCTTAGCCAAATCTTCCTGTGATGTAATCTTCCGTCCTCTTATCGCGGGGGCGGGAGAATACTTCCTCTGTTTCGCCGTTTTCCACAATTTCACCGTGGAGGAAAAACGCCGTTTGGTCGGAAATCCGCGCTGCCTGCTGCATATTATGGGTCACCATAACGATGCAGTATTTTTCTTTTAATTCCGTCGCCAAATCCTCGATTTTCAGTGTGGAAACAGGGTCAAGCGCACTGGTTGGCTCGTCCATCAGCAGCACCTCCGGCTGTACGGCAATCGCCCGCGCGATACACAGGCGTTGTTGCTGCCCGCCGGAAAGCCCCGCCGCGCTCTTTTTCAGCCTGTCCTTTACCTCGTCCCAGAGTGCCGCCGCCCGAAGTGCGCGTTCCACAATTTCGTCTAACGCCGCCTTGCGCCGTATGCCGTGGGCGCGGGGGCCGTATGCCGCGTTGTCGTACACGCTCATGGGGAACGGATTGGGCTTTTGGAACACCATGCCGACCCGCTTCCGCAGGTGGTACGCGTTCCAAACGGAACCGCCGTCCCCGGCGGCGCAGATGTTTTTGCCGTCCAAAAACGCCGCGCCCGAAACGGTACAGCCCTCTATCAAGTCATTCATTCGGTTGAGCGTTTTCAAAAATGTGGACTTCCCGCAGCCCGACGGCCCTATGAGGGCGGTAATTTGGTGATCGGGAATGTCAAGACTGACTTTCTTTAACGCTTGGAACTCCCCGTAGCATACCTCTAAATCTCTGACCTTGAATTTCACGCTATCATTCTCCTTTTTTCAGACCCGTCCGCTAACCCTTGCGCGGCGGCGAATCAGAAAACCGCGCAAGCCTATTCGCGCCGAAGTTAATCAACGCCGCCACAAAAATCAGCACGGACGCGGAAGCGAACGCCTTTTCAAGGGAAACCCCCTCTTTGGCGAGGATATACAAATGCACCGCCAGCGTTTTACCGCCCGATAGCAAACTATCCGGCATACGCTGCACCGTCCCCGCCGTCAGCATTACCGCCGCGCTCTCCCCCACAATCCGCCCGACGCTCAGCACCACCGCCGCGACAATCCCGGAAACCGCGCCGGGCAACACGACCTTTACGACTG
>JAIRSR010000177.1 GCA_031255355.1 Clostridiales bacterium | reverse complement strand
TAAAAAGACCGTTACGGAATCCAAAAACGGATTCCAATCCACCCCCGCCGTTGCGGAATCGGGGAGTTCCACCTTGAAATAGCGGATCCCCGCGTGCGCCGCCGCGCCGCTTGCCGTCGCCTGTTCCCACACCCAATTGCCGCCGAAGTCATGCGCCGCGCCGTCAATCGGTGTGTAAATTCCGTCCGCGCCCGCCGCGTAGAACTTCGGCAAGCCGTCGCGGTTCGAGGTGTGCAAAAAGGAAACTACCTCAAAACTTATCATGTCTTTTTCTGACTGATAGACGATTTCACCGCTTGCCGCGCCGCTTCGCTTTACGCGCCATTTGTCGCTTGGGAACTGATTTTCCGCCAGCGTCCATTCCGTTTCCAAATTACTGACGCTGTACGCTTTATCGCCAAGCCCGCCTGTAAAGTCGTCGAAAATTACCACGCGGTGCGGCTCCAGCGCGTCCATTGCGTCTTGCAAATGCTGTACCGCGTCGGCAACGTCCGCGTCCGTCGCCTCCGCGTCGTCGATCACCGCCCGCGCCGCTGACAGCGCGACAGAAAAATCAGACCAAAGCCCCGCGCCTTGAAAGTGACTTTTTTGATAGACAAGCGCGTCCGTCACCAAGGCGGTCAAAGCGGATTTATCCGTCGGCGGTACGTACCCGGTCAAGAAAATCCGCACCGTGTCCAACAGCGGGTTGTAGTTCACCCCCGCCGCCGCCGTGTCCGCAAACACGATTTTGAAATACCGCGCACCGGACGGAACCCCGCCCAACACGCTTACCACCGCCCGCGCCCACGTGCCGGAGCCGCCAACGGTGTTTTGAATCGTTTCGGTTGCGTCCGTCAACGGCGTGTAATTTGTGCCGTCCGCGCTGACGTGAAAGGAAAGAATCCCGCTCTTTTGATTCCACGATTCCAAATAAAACAGCGTTTCAAAGCCGATTACGTCTTGTTCCGTTTGATAGACAATTTCCGCGCCGTTTTCGTCATTGCGCAGTACGCGGTTTTTTTGCGACGGCGTACCGCTTTGCTGACGGTTTTCCACGATAAGATTGCCGCTGACGCTATGCGCCTTGGCGGTCAGTCCGTCAGAAAAATCGTCCAATAACTCCGTATCGCCGGCGGCGGCGGAAGCCGCGAACCCGCCGAGCGTAACGGCAACGCACAGAACCGCCGACAGCAAACCGCGCATACGGCGGCGGTAAAAATCAAGCCGTTTTAACATTTGTTAGCCCCCCTTGCTACGGTGTTACCACAATCGCCGCCGCTTCCGGCGTGAGTGTGCCGCCGTCCCAGAGGAACGCCGCCACCTTTTTCCCCGCAATGCCCGCTACCTCGACGGAAATGTCGTCGCTTGCGTCCACCGCGCCGCCGTTGCCGTTTGTCAGGGTGATTTGCTTCGTCTTGACGCTGACCAGTCGGCCTGCATCGTATAAGGCAATGGCGCAGAAGTACGTCTTATCAATTCCTGTGTTCGCGAGGTTTACCGTAAGATAATGCTTGCCCTCCGTCAACACGCCGTTCGCGTCCTCGTGGTTGCTGTTCCGCACGGCAAACTCCGAAACCGCGCCGGGCAGCGCGGCGAACATCCGCACCGAATCCAAAATAGGGCTCCAATTGTAAAGCGATGTTTCCGTATCCGCAAATACGATTTTCAAATACTTCATACCGCGCGGAACGCCGACACTACGCGCCACCGAATGGGCGAACGCGCCGCTTCCCCGCACGGTAGGCGCGATGATTTCATCAACGTTACTCAGCGGTGTGTATGTTACGCCGTCAACGCTGACGTAAAACGTCAACATGCCTTTGGATTGCTTCCACGAATCCAAATAGGATACTACCTCAAATTCCGCGAAGTCCGCCTCCGTTTTATACACGATTTCCGCAGAATCCGCGCTGTTTCGCAAAACGCGCAACTTTTGCGACGGTGTGCCTTTTTGCTGACTGTTTTCCGTTTTAAGGTTTTCGCTTCTGCTGTGGAGTTTCGCGTCCAACCCGCCGGAAAAATCGTCAAACAGCAACTCCTGTTCCAAGCGAAACGCCTCTACCGCGTCGATCGCGTCCCGCAGTTGCTGATACACGCCGTAAACCTCTTGGTTCGTGGCTTCCGTATCCGCCAACGTTGCCTTGACCGCCGTAAACGCGTCGGCGAACCCGCCGTAAAGATCCGCGCTGTCGTATCGCTGTTGGCTGTACCCGAGTGCCTCCGCGACCAAGGGAACCAACGCGGTTTTGTCGGCGGAATCAGAGCTTGCCAAAGTCAGTTTTACCGAATCCAACAGCGGATTGTACGTTTGCCCCGCCGTGGTGTTATCCGAAAACACAACTTTGAAATACCGCGTTCCGGGAGGAATCCCGCCGCTGCTTTTGGATACCGATTCCGCCCACTTGCCCGAACCCGTCCCTGTATGCGCGAAATTCTCATCGTTTGCCAAAAGTGTGTAATTTTCGCCGTCGTCGCTGCCGTAAAACGTCAAAATCCCCTTTTTTTGGTTCCGAGATTCCAAATAGGCTACAATTTCAAAATTGATAATGTCTTTCTCCGTCTGATAGACAATTTCCGCGCCGTTTTCGTCATTGCGCAGTACGCGGTTTTTTTGGACGGAGGTACCGCTTGGTTTGCTGTTTTCCGTTTTAAGGTTTTCGCTTCTGCTGTGGAGTTTCGCGTCCAACCCGCCGGAAAAATCGTCAAACAGCGGCGGCTCCTCTATGATATGATGCTTTGTGACCTCTAACTGAAATTGATTGATTGGCTTGTAAAATTCGTCACGGTCTACGGAATACCAACTGAAATCCACAGTATCGCTGTTGTTTCGCACCGTCAGAAGCATCAGCATACCAAGGCCGCCCTCCGCCATAGAGATGCCGTTGTTGTCGCACATCACCTGCTGTACCGTGTTTCCGTTGACCCCGGTATCGGTTTTCACCACTAAGTCGGGGTTACTGACGTGACCGGACACGACCAAAGAAATATTACTGTGCTTTTTCACGAATTTTTCCCATACCATATCGCCGGTATTCGCGCCCTCGAAGTAAAACACGTCGTCGCCCGGCTTGCGGGAAGTAAGTTCGCCGTCCCGCCCCAGATAGTTATGTACCGAAACGATTACGGTACATTCGGGGTTTGCGGCAACTACCGCGTCCGCCCACGTCAATTCTTTGTCGTCAGGGCAGTAATTCAGCCCCAACACCAAGTATTTGACGTCGCCTACCGTGAAAAAGTAATAGGAGTTATCCATTTTCCCCGCAGGGTACGACCCGCCGAAGCCGGGAATCGCGGCATAGGTCGCGTACGGAAAGTAGGTATTAAACTCATGCGAACTTCTGTTGTTCCCGACCAAAACGTCATGGTTCCCCACCACGGGGACGAACGGAACCTCGCCCAACAGCACGTTGTACGCGTCCCGCGCGATTGCCCACTGTGAGTTTTCGTTTTTGTTGATGATGTCGCCCACGCCGATTGCGAAGCGTATGTTCATCGCCGTTTTGTTGTCCTTAATCCAATTCGTCATGTCTGTCATTTTTTGCGGCGCGTTTTCCGGCATATTCTGTGTGTCGGGGATTACCACAATCGTGTAATCGCCCGTGGGGAACTCACCCGCAATCCAATCCCCTTGCGGCGGATCCTCTGCCGGCGGTTCCTCTTGCCCCGCCGCCATTACGCCGAAGCACTGCGCGATTAACGCCAGCGCGAGGACGACGCCTAACCACTTTTTGCTTGCTGAACACATAGTTTTCTCCTCCTCGTCAAATTTTTTGTAAATGTACGATTTTCGCGGTTTTCCGCGTTTAGTCCCTGCCAAGTTCCGCGTCCCCTGCCGCAAGGCGGCTGTTGTTTTTGGTGAAGTCGATAATTTCATCTATGTACCCGAACGCGACCGCCACATAGGTATCCGCCGCGCCGTAGTACAGCGCGATTCGTCCGTCGTCCGCGTCCACCAGCGCGGAACAGGGAAAGGTCACGTTCGGCACGAAGCCTACTGTTTCATACTCCTCCTCAGGGGTCATAAGGTACGGACGGGAACGGTACAGCACCTTGGACGGCGTTTCCAAATCCAACAACGCCGCGCCCATGCTGTAAACATAGCCGCTGCACGTCCGCACTACGCCGTGGTAAATCATCAGCCACCCCTCGGAAGTTTCAATCGGAATCGGGCCCGCGCCGATTTTCAAATCCTGCCAGCCGTCCGACGCGCTCATCACCTTGCGGTGACACCCCCAATGCTTTAAGTCGGGGCTTTCAGAGAGGAAAATATCGCCGAACGGCGTATGCCCGTTATCGCTCGGGCGGCTAAGCAGCAGGTACTTTCCGTTGACTTTGCGCGGGAACAGCACGCCGTTGCGGTTGAACGGCAAAAACGCGTTTTCCAGGCGCGTGAACGTCTTGAAATCCCGCGTCACGCCTAAACCGATGGTCGGGCAGCCCGCGAAGCCGGTACACCACATCATGTAATAAGCGTCCTCTATTTTGACCAAGCGGGGGTCGTAGCCGAAGTCGGGCGGAAAGGGCTTCCCGCTTTCGTCCTGCCACGCGATGACTTCCTCTTCGATTTCCCAACGCACCGCGTCGGCACTCCTGCCGAAGTGCAGGCGCATACCGCCGCTGACGTGGTCTGCGCGGAACACCCCCGCGAAGCCGTCGCCGTAAGG
>JAIRSR010000058.1 GCA_031255355.1 Clostridiales bacterium | reverse complement strand
CCCGGCCAAAAACCCGTCGTCCACGGCTCGTTGGGGATTTTCGAGTACACCCCGCCCGGCGCGGTAACGGACGGAAACGCGTATGTAAATCTTTTAAGGTTCCGCTTGGTCTTTTTGATGACCGCCGCCATCGCGCCGGAAAACGCCTCCTCCGCGTCGATATTCGGAAGCGTGCGCCACCGTTCTTGCAACACCTCCGCTTGTACCGCCGATGTCCCTAACCGCAT
Organism: Clostridiales bacterium; assembly: GCA_031255355.1. GTDB lineage: Bacteria > Bacillota > Clostridia > Monoglobales > Firm-18 > JAIRSR01. The sequence goes on along the minus strand of JAIRSR010000058.1, from coordinate 3,687 downwards.
TTTCTCGCCACCTCACTTCAATGAGAACTTGTTGAAATATTGTGCTTCTTGTATTTATTATAACAACAGTGCAAGCCGCCAATCGGCTTGCTTCACACCGTTTCAATAAACACAACAGCGGAAAAGCCGCAAGGCTTTTCTACATCTACTGTGTTTATTATAACATAAGTAACTATGAATGCCATTGATAATTATTGCTGTATAATATACAAATATTGCTCTTTGGAATAAAAAAATAATTCCATTGAAATCCTTGTATCTCAATGAAATTATTAACATTTTTACAATATTTTGTTTTACATATGGCTTATGTTGCTATCTCTGTACCGCAACGGCGTTTCGCCCGTATACTTCTTAAAAGCGCGGATAAACGTGTTGGTATCGTTAAAGCCGACCAGCACGGCGATTTTGTCCACGGTGCGGTCTGTGGAAGAAAGCAGCGTTTTCGCGCGGTTCACCTTGACGCGGGTAATATAGCCGTACGGCGTTTCGGAATACACCTTTTTGAACCTGCGGATAAAGTGAAATTTGCTCATCTTGCACACTTCCGCCAACTCGTCTATGGAGAGTTTTTTGTCGAGGTTTTTTTCGATATATTCCAGCACCTCGACGAAGTCAAAATTCGCGTATTCCGAGTTCAAAAACGAAAGTTGTATCAAAAAATCGTTGATTTGCCTGCATGCCCACAATTCAAATTGGTGCGAGTGCTTGCCGTCCAAATACAGCATGGTATCAATAAATTTTTTGATGATGTTGTTGTCGAAAAACGCCAAAGCGTAGTACCGTTCCGAAAACAGTATATCATAGTACGCCTGTACGCCGACCCCCGAAATCAGCATAAAATAAAACTCCCACTTGCCGCCGTTCGCCGAGCGGTACTTGTGATAAAACCTGCTGTCGATAAAAATCACTTGATTTTCCCCCACTTGGTACTCGCTGCCCCGGTACTCCAGCACGCCCTCCCCCTTGATCGAGTACAGCACAATGTAGCAGTTCAAATCCGCGCGTTCTACGCTGTACCGCTCGTCCACCACAAAGTGTGAAAAACTCTCGATGCAAAAGGGCAAGGATTTATACTTCGCGGACGGCGTATAAATCCTTGTAAATATAATTTCCGCGTGACCGTGAAATTTCCGCATAAACATTCCCTCCTATCCGGCGTATGGCGTATGCCACACCGCTATCGTATCATCTTATCCCGAAAAAGTCAAATTTCCTTGCAAATCACGCAATATTGTTGTATAATGCTGTTATCACGTTGAAAAAGGAGTATATTATGTTTCGGATTATTACAAAACGCGCGTTGAATCCGCAAGTAACGTTAATGGAAGTCTATGCGCCGCGTATCGCGAAAAAGGCGTTGCCCGGGCAGTTTATCATGCTGCGGGTGAACGAACGGGGGGAGCGGATTCCCCTCACCATAGCCGATTACGACGCGGCGCGGGGCGCGGTGACGATTATATATCAAATCGTCGGCAAAACGACTATGCTGTTGGACGGTCTGCGCGAGGGGGACGCGATTCTTGACTTCGCGGGGCCGTTCGGCAACGCCTCGCACCTCGGCGGGATTCAAAAAGCAGCGGTCATCGGCGGCGGGCTGGGTACCGCGATCGCGTACCCCCAAGCCAAGGCGCTTCACGCGGCGGGGGCGGCGGTGGATTGTATTGTCGGGTTCCGAAACAAAGACCTCATTATATTAGCGGAGGAAGTCAAGGCAATCAGTGATAAGGCTCTGATTATGACGGACGACGGCTCCAACGGAAACAAGGGGTTCGTTACGGACGCGCTCCAACGTCTGATTGCAGAGGGGAACCGCTACGACGTTGTCATCGCAATCGGCCCGCTGGTCATGATGCGGGCGGTCGCCGAACTGACGCGCGTCCACGGCGTAAAAACAATCGTCAGCATGAATCCCGTGATGATCGACGGCACGGGAATGTGCGGCGGCTGCCGCGTCACGGTGGGCGGCGAAACGAAATTCGCCTGTATCGACGGCCCTGATTTTGACGGGCATTTGGTGGATTTTGACGAGGCGATCACGCGCGGGAAAATGTACCGGGACGACGAACAGTTAGCGGCGGCGCGGCACAAATGTGAAATGGAGGGAAAGACAAATGCCTAATATGTCGCCGCAAAAAATAAAAATGCCGGAACGCGCGGCAAACGTCCGCAACAAGGATTTTTCCGAAGTCGCCGTAGGCTACACCGAAAGTATGGCGCGTGAGGAAGCGGCGCGGTGCCTTAACTGCAAGCACCGTCCCTGCGTCGGCGGCTGCCCTGTCAACGTCAAAATCCCGGAATTTATCGCGGCGATCGCCGCAGGGGAGTTTGAAAACGCCTACCGCGTACTTCGCCGCACCAACACGCTTCCCGCCGTATGCGGCAGGGTATGTCCGCAGGAAACACAATGCGAAAAACACTGTGTGCGGGCAGTCAAGGGGGAAAGCGTCGCAATCGGCAGGCTGGAGCGGTTTGCGGCGGATTGGCATATGGAACACGCGGAGGACGCGGCGGAACCGCCCGCTTCCAACGGTATCAAAATTGCCGTAGTCGGTTCCGGCCCCGCCGGACTGACTTGCGCGGGAGACCTTGCCGCACTGGGCTATGATGTGACAATTTTCGAGGCGTTTCACGCCGCCGGGGGCGTTTTGACCTACGGCATACCGCAATTCCGTTTACCGAAAGAAATCGTGCGTAAGGAAATCGACGGTCTGCAACGCCTTGGCGTTACCATAGAAACGAATATGGTGATCGGGAAAATCGCGTCCGTGGACGAACTTCTAACAGAGGAAGGCTTCGCGGCGGTGTTTATCGGGACGGGCGCGGGGCTGCCCGTGTTTATGAAAATCCCGGGCGAAAACCTCAACGGCGTTTACGCGTCCAACGAATTTTTGACGCGAATCAACTTGATGAAAGCGTACAAGTTCCCCGAATACGCAACGCCCGTCAAGGTCGGCAAGCGCGTTGCGGTGGTCGGCGGGGGGAACGTGGCGATGGATGCCGCGCGTTCGGCGAAACGGCTCGGCGCGGACGAAGTGTACATCATCTACAGGCGTTCGGAAGCGGAAATGCCCGCCCGCGCGGAAGAGGTACACCACGCGCGGGAGGAGGGCGTAATTTTCAAATTATTGACAAATCCTACAAGGATTATAGGAACAGACGGCAACGTCAGCGGCATTGAGTTAGTGCAAATGACCCTCGGCGCGCCGGACGCTTCGGGCAGACGCAGGCCGCAGCCCCAAGCGGGAAGCGAACGGATTCTTGACGCGGATACCGTGATTATCGCTATAGGGCAAACGCCGAACCCGCTCATCAAATCCACCACGCCGGACTTAGATACCTACGCGTGGGGCGGAATCGGCGCGGACGCGGCGGGACAGACGAGCAAGCGCGGCGTGTTCGCGGGCGGGGACGCGGTAACGGGCGCGGCGACCGTCATACTCGCTATGGGCGCGGGGAAATCTGCGGCGGCGGCGATTCACCGATATGTGGCTGCGCGGTAGGATCTATACTACAGTCGCGTACCTTCTCTAAAAATTCATCTATGGTATACAGCATATTGATTGTTTCCAACAGTCCGTTCGCGGACAGGCGCGGCGGCATACCCAAACGCTTCGCGAGGACGCGCCGTTTTTCCGCGCTGTCCTCCATTCCCACAAGCCCCATCGCGTAAAAATCCGATTTTTT